>CAZVTX010000038.1:0-16935 GCA_964629395.1 uncultured archaeon | reverse complement strand
TTTAAATATCAATTAATTTTACAAAATAAAAGAAAAAATTTATACGCCTTTTTGAATTTTATTTATGTAATATATATTTTCTTTTCTAGTGAAAATTTATGGACATCAAACGAAAATTCATTCTATTATTGATTCTTTACCAATTCTTTTTGGTATTTATTGTATTCTTTTCTATTCAAGGGATAATCGCTTTTGCATCGGCACAAACAACATCTAGCGACACAAATTTACAATATTATAATAGTATAACACCAGGTTTATTAGGTATAGGAGCAGGTTTGGCAGCAGGATTAGCTACTATTGGAGCAGGAATCGCAATAAAAACCGTAGGCACATCGGTTATATCTGCTATAATTGAGAGAGAAGAGATGTTTGGAAGGGCATTCATAATATTAGCATTAGCTGAAGCGTTAGCAATTTATGGACTTATAATTGGAATTTTATTATGGACAAAAATTCCATCAGTTCCTTCATAAAAAATTCAAAAGAAATTTTAGGTGAGACCTAACGAGTGCAATCGTTTCATCATACGCATATACATACATTAAACTTTGTTTTCTTAAAGAATTAATAATGAAAGAGGAAGAATTAAAAAAACTCAAAACTATTGATGATATTGCACAATTTATAGACTATATTAAACCTTATTACCCCGGATTAGAAATTGAAAGTTTCTTCATTGAAGAAATTGAACGAAAGTTGCAAGAGACGCTTATAAGACTAATCGGTAAAATGATTCAGTCATCACCTCAGAATATGGCAATTTTTCTAAAAAATTACTTATTAAAATATGAAATCTTTAATTTAAAAAGGATACTTCTTGGAACAATATTAGGAATGAAAAGAGATGAGATCTCACCTCAACTTAATTTATTAGTTGAAAAATTTTTAAATCACGAAGAATTTATAGAGGAACTATTGAGAAAGACAACATTAACGGAAGTTCAAGTATTTCTAAAAAATACACCATATTATCAAGCTGTTAGAGAAGGATTACTTTATTTCAATAAAAATAAAGAGATTTTTGTATTAGTTTGCTTTTTAGATCAGTTGTATTATAAAAATCTTGCTCGAAAAAGAGGTGTTTATCATAAAAATGAACAAAAAATAATCGATCGATACGTAGAAGTTGCTACTGAGCTATATAACATAAATATAATATATCGAGGTATTTTAAATAAAATTGATAAAAATCTTTTATTTCAATTTTTAGTTTTTAATTTTCTTTTTTTGGATAAAAATAAAATTTTAAATTTATTAAAACAGGAGGATATTGAATCCTTTACATCGATATTAAATTCATATCTTGAGAGAGTAAATATTCAATTTGATTTAAATAAATTACACCCAATGGCTAATTTAATTAAAGATTATCAGGATTATTTTTTATCAAAATATCGATTCTCATCTATGGAGTTAGATTATATTACTGCTTTTAAAATTATTGAAATAATCATTAAAAAAGAAAGAGAAATCAAATTTTATATTTTACCTAAAGTAATTGATATAATTCATAAGAAATTTTTAAATTTACAAAAAAAAGTTAAAATTACGGATATTAAAAAATTCGAGGGGTTAATGTAATATGGATTTTTTTGAATGGGCCTTAGAAATTGAAGAAATCTATGAAAACATTATTAATAAGGCAAAACAGCAGAATATTGAAGAAATTAAAAATTTTACCAAAGAAATTGAAAGTGAAATTGAGAATAAACTAGAGAAAAAACAAAAATTAGTTCAAGATATTTTAAAGGCTCTTGTTAAAGAAATAGATCATCTCTCAAATGCGTTTGATAAGGATATTTCATTCGTTTTGGATGAACTTAAAACGAGATATGAGCAAAATAAAATTGAATTAATTAAGAATATTCTAAAAGAAATAGGAATTGAATTCTAATGCCTTTTGAAAAAATACATATAATTGGTTCGGAAGAAACTGTATTATTATTCGGATTATTGGGAATAGATGGTACGATTATAGAAAATACTCAAGATTTTCACCGAATATTTAATGAATTAATTAAAAATAAATCAATCGGAATGATAATTATTTCACTGGATTTATCGCAAAAAGAGATAAACGAGATTATGGAATATAAATTAAATATAATTAGACCTTTTGTCTATGTTTTACCCGATATTTTTAAAGAAGATATTGATGAAAGCGATAAATTTTTGCAAACAATATTAAATTCTATTAAACAATTGATTTCCTAAGGTGAGGTTAAATTTTGGATGATAAGATTTTAAGAAAAAAGTTTGGCAAACTTTCCTTATATTTGATGGATGTAGCTGAAAGAAAAATTAAAGATATTTATCAGCAAACAATTTTTCAAAAAGCAGAAATCAGAAAAAGGTATTTTGAGAGATTAGAAATAAATGATAAACGGATTAGAGAACATTTTATTGAAACCTATATGCAATATTTGAATAATTTTTTATCAAATACTCTCTTGGATGTTAAAAAAAAGATTTTAGATTTGAAAAAAAGAATTATTATAGATATAAAAAATGAGATTATGAACTATTTGAGAAATCGTATTAATGAAAATTATAAAGAATATTTGAATATGGTTAAAAATAGAATTATTGAATTATCAACTACAATAGATCGTCCACCTAAGGTAATTTTGATATTTAATTCTAAAGATTACGATTATTTTATAAAGAATGAAAATACATTTGATAAAATCTTTAAAAATCCTGTTAAAATTACCAAATCTAAGGAAGATTTCATAGGGGGATTTAAAGCAATTTATGGTGAAAATGAAATTATGACTGATTTCACATTTAATTTGCTAATTGAAAAAAGCTCAACTATGATAGAATCTAAGTTGGTAAAAATTATTTCTGATATTAATGTATCTGAAGTAGAGAGAAAAATTGAAAATATAATTAAGGAAAAGAAGAAAAAAATAGAGGATTATCTTGAAGAATATGACGGACAATAACCAATCAAATAAAACTGGCTATATCATTGGTATAATGGGGTCATTGATAAAAGTTAGAGGTTTAGAACACTATGTAAAATTACGCGATCTAATAAAAGTCGAACGATTTAACATTTTAGGGGAAGTCATTCAAATTTTTGAAGATTATATTATCGCCCAATGTTATGAATCTACGGTAAATTTAAGACTTCATGATACTGTAATAGGATTAGGAGAACCTCTATCAATGGAGTTAGCACCTGGATTATTATCAAAAGTCTTTGATGGAATTCAAAGACCCCTTGATGAAGTTTATAAAGAATTAAAGGGATATGGGTTTATTAAAAGGGGTTTTGAGATTCCTGCTTTATCGAGAACTAAGAAATGGCATTTTGTTCCAAAGAGAAAACAAGGAGAAAAATTAATTGCGGGAGATATAATTGGTACTGTTCAGGAAACAGAATTAATAGAACATCGTATCTTGGTTCCACCATATTATTCTGGAACTCTTACTTATATTGCACCGGAGGGAGATTATACAATAATAGAAGATATTTATACCTTAAAAAATAGAACTAAAGAGATTACTCTACCTATGTTACAAAAGTGGCCTGTTACAGAAAGTCGTCCTATTAGTGAGAAATTATCTCCTTCTGAACCTTTAATTACAGGTTTAAGAGTTATTGATCTATTATTTCCTGTAGCAAAAGGCGGAACCGTTGCCGTTCCGGGTGGCTTTGGCACCGGAAAAACGGTTATACAACATTCTTTAGCAAAATGGTGTAATGCTGATGTAATTGTATTTGTCGGTTGCGGTGAGAGAGGTAATGAAATTGCTGATGTCTTGGAAGAATTTGAAAAATTAATTGACCCCAAAACTGGATTGCCGTTAATGCAGAGAACAATAATTATAGCGAATACATCAAATATGCCGGTTTCTGCAAGGGAAGCAAGTATATTTTCAGGGGTTACTATGGCAGAGTATTTCAGAGATATGGGATATGATGTTGCTTTAATGGCAGATAGTACATCACGATGGGCTGAAGCTTTAAGAGAAATTTCTGGATTACTTGAAGAAATGCCTGCTGAGGAAGGTTATCCCGCTTATTTACCATCAAAATTATCAAGTTTTTATGAGAGGGCAGGAAGTATTAAAACTCTTGGCCGTTCACCAGGAAAAAATATAAAAAATAAAGGTTCTCTAACTATAATTGGTTCTGTTTCTCCTCCAGCTGGAGATTTTAGTGAACCTGTAACATCAACAACTAAGAGATTTGTTCAATCATTTTGGGCTTTAGATGCAAGTTTAGCATATTCCAAACATTATCCGGCAATAAATTGGTTAATATCATATTCTAATTATCCCGATTATATTTCAAATTGGTGGTTTGAGAGAGATATTTATTGGCCCGAAATAGATATTGATTGGTATGAATGCAGAAATCAATTTAATGAAATATTATCAATTGAAAGTAATTTAAGAAATATAGTACAACTAATTGGAGAAGAAAATTTACCAGAAGAACAACAATTAATTCTTTTTATTGCCAAAATAATAAAAGATGGATTTCTTATACAAAATGCATTTGATGATATCGATAATTTTACAGATTCAAATAAATTATTAGCTCAAGCAAAAATTATTTTATTATTATATAATTTAGCAAAAGATTATATAAGTAAAGGAATTCTGTTGGAAGAGATTAAAAATCTAAGTATTATTGAAGACATTTTAAGAATTAGTCATTCAATCCCTAACGAAAAATGGACTGATATTGAAAAATTAAAAAAAGAGTTAATTGATGAATTGAATTCCTTACGATTAACAATAGGGGTAGAGAGTTAAATGAGTATCGTTTATAATAAGGCAAACCAAATAGTAGGCCCATTAATTTTTCTTAAGAATGAACATGATGTACAATATGGTGAAATTGTAAAAATAGATTTAGGAAATGGAGCCATTAGAACAGGACAAGTAGTTAAAATAAGCGAAGATTTGATAGTTCTTGAAGTTTTCCAAGGTACAACGGGTCTCTCGCTTGATGGATTAAAAATTCAATTCACAGAAGATTCATTTAAACTCAAAATCTCTGAAGATATGATGGGTCAAACATTTAATTCACTAGGGAAACCGATTGATGTAAATACAAGAAAGATTTTGGATGTAGAGATTTTAACTGATGTAGAACTCGATATAAACGGTTCTGCAATTAACCCTTATGCTCGAGCCTATCCTTCAGATGTAATTCAGACAGGAATTTCTGTTATAGATGGATTATTCACTTTAATTAGGGGGCAGAAATTACCTATTTTTAGTGCCCAAGGGTTACCCCATAATAAATTGGCCGCCCAAATTGTTTCTCAAGCTAAGGTATTAACTGAAGAACCTTTCCTTATAATTTTTTGCGGGATTGGGATTATCCAAGATGAGGCAATTTATTTTTTAAACAAATTTCATGAGAGCGGGAATATTCAAAATATTATCTCTTTTATTAATTTTGCAGATGATCCTATAATGGAACGATTAATAATACCTAGAGTTGCATTGACCACCGCAGAATATTTTGCCTTTGAGAAAGATATGCATGTTTTAGTAATTCTTATTGATATGACCAATTATGCAGAAGCTTTAAGAGAGCTGAGTTCTGCAAAAGAAGAAATCCCCAGTAGAAAGGGATATCCAGGATATCTTTATTCTGATTTTGCCTCTATATATGAAAGAACTGGAAAGATAAAAGGAAAAAAGGGAACAATCACACAAATTCCAATACTTACCATGCCAAATGACGATATATCTCATCCAATCCCGGATACTTCGGGATATATTACAGAGGGACAATTAGTTCTTAGCAGAACATTACATAAAAAGGGGATATATCCTCCTTTTGAGGTATTATCTTCTATTTCAAGATTAATGAAAGATGCTATTGGAGCAGATACCACTAGAGAAGATCATGCCGATATTAGTTCCCAGCTTTTAGCTTCATATTCAAGTGCACTGGAAGTAAGGGATTTAATTTCTATAGTCGGAGAAGAAGGTCTTAGCTATGATCAGAAAGCATTACTCTCTTTTGCTAATGATTTTGAATTTCGATTTATTAATCAAGGATTTAATGAGAATAGAGATTTTAATGAGACTTTTGAGATCGCATGGGAGTGTCTCTCTAATTTACCTGAAAGAGACCTCTTCAGAATTCATAAAGAATATATTGAAAAATATTATAAAGAGAAGGTGTGATTAAAATTAGTTTTAAGACAATAAAGCCAACTAAAACGAATCTCATTGAATTACAGAAGAAATTAAGCTTTGCGGAAAAGGGGGTAACATTTTTAGAATATAAACAAGAACAAATTTTATTTCATATTAAAAAACATTGGAATGAATATTGGAATTTACGTAAAAAGTTATTGAAATTATATGAATTTTCTATGTTTTTATTAAATGAAAATTATAAAGAAAGCGGTAAAACAGAACTAAAATTAATTAGTGAAATGAGTAAAATTCAATATAATCCTTCCGTTAGTATAACTCCCTCAAAATTAATCGGTATTTCAATTCCCTATATAAAATTACAACTACGCGGAGAAATGTTGCCGTCTTATTCTTTTGAAAATACAAGTCATTTTTTAGATCTTTTAATTTCAAATTTAAAAAAAATACTTAAAACAATAATAAGTGTAGCTGAAGAAGAAGATTTAATCTTGAAATTTGCGTTAAATTATAAAAGAATAAGTAGGCGGATCAATGGTCTTAAAAATATTATTATTCCGAATTTAAAAAATGATATTAAAATAATTAAGGAAATTTTAGAAGAATTGGACAGAGAAAATTTTGTCCGTTTGAAGAAAACTAAGGATTTAATAAGTAAAGCTGAGAGTGATTAAAAATATGAAGGAAATGATAAGTCTTTTTCAGGTTATTATAAATATTAGAAAAAAAGATCAATTATTAAATATCCTTTCTACATTTGATAATATTCATATAAAAGAGGTAGCCGAACGCTCAGAAAGACAAGAAGATAACATTATTAATGAAAAAATCAACCGTGTAAAAAATTCACTTAATATGTTATTTAACCGATTGAAAATAACTGAAGGTGAATTAGAAGAACTAAAATTAAAAAAAACCAATAAAATAAGATTTGAAACAAAAAATATTCATGAGTTTTTAGATTATATTGTGGAAGAAACTGAATTTTTCGTAAATAGATTCAAAGAATTAGATTTTTATATATCTAAGGCACAATTAGAACTTGAAAATAAAAAAGATATGCTTACCGCATTCCAAATTTTAAAGGAATTAAATATTAATAGAGAAAATTTCTTTAATTTAAAATATTTAAAATTTAGAGTTTTTACCACTTTCATTAAAAATCTTGATTTATTACAGGAATTATTTGATTTTTCTTCTTTTCCAAATGTATTTGAAATAACGAGAATCTCAAATGATAGAGTATTATTTTTCACTTTATATTTAAATGAAGATGAGAAAAAACTAAAAAACAATTTAGAATTAGTTCATGCTGAAGAAATTCCAATCCTTAAAAAATATTTAACTTCTGATGGAATTAATTTTAAAAGAATCGAAAATGAAATCGAACTTATTGAAAATAATTTAGATAAATATCAAAAAGAGTTAGATAGAATAAAAAGAGAGGATCTTTTAAAATTTGCAGCGATGTATGAAGCAATCCTAAATATTGAAAAATATATTTGGGCTGAAAGACAATTTGAGCATTTTTCTGCGGAAAAAGTTTCTCTTAAATTCTTCTCTCCTACGGAACAAAAAGAAAAGATTATTTCTAAATTAAAAAGAGAATTTAATAATTCAATTAATATTAAAACAATTGATATATCTAAACATCCGAAGCAATCTAAAAAAATAAAAGAAACAAAGGAAAAAGAATTAAAAAGAGAGACAACTGAAGATTTATTCATAAAAGCGGATTATGATGAATCTGAGACTCAAGAAGAGTTACGGGAGGAGGTTCCTACATTAATGCATCATAATAGGTTTGTAAGACCATTTGAAACATTAACTAAAATGTACGGAACGCCTACATATTCAGAGATAGATCCAACTACATTTCTTTTCTTTACCTTTCCTTTGATGTTTGGTCTAATGTTTGGCGATATCGGACATGGAATGGTATTAATTATTTCAGGTTTAATAGGAACGAGATTATATAAAAAGAAAGGCGGAGATATCTACAATTTTTGTTGGATTATTATGTATTGCGGAATATGGGCGATTATTGTTGGATTTCTATACGGAGAATTTTTTGGAATGGAAGAAATATTTGGAATTCCTTTAGAGCCTATAACTATTCCAATATTAAATATTACGTTATATAGCCCTTTAAACAATATTATAACAATAATCATTTTAACATTAGCAATTGGTATAATCCATATTAACATAGGTTGGATTTTACAAATCATAAATTATTGGAAAAGTAAAAAGAAATATATGGCTTTCATGGATTCAATGGTAAAAATTGCATTTTTAGATGGTGGTGTCGCTTTAATTGTTTTATATGGATTAGATATAAATAAATGGGTTATGGCACCATATCCTATATTTATGGTTGTTATACCTGGAATTTTATTAATGATTTCTAAACCTCTCGGAAAATTATTAGGTATATCATACCTTAAAATAGAATCATTTGGTGAATTATTCAGTGAGGGATCCATTGAAGTATTTGAAGCATTTATAGCCGTTCCGAGTAATGTACTATCTTATATCCGTATTCTCGCTCTTGCATTGGCACATATATCATTGATGGTTGCTATTGAAGCTATGATTGGGTTAATTCCGCAAAGCCCAGATAATATAATCATATATATTCTTATTGAAATTATAAAAATAATCGGCTTAATTATTGGCAATGCTGTAGTTATCGCTTTAGAGGGAATAATTGTATTTTTACAAACGTTAAGATTACATTATTATGAATTTTTCTTTAAATTTTATAAAGGATTAGGCACTGAATTTACTCCATTTTTGTTAAGAAATGATTTTTCTGAAATTATTTTTAAAGAGGAGGAAAGAAAAGATGAAATAATCGAAAAAATTGACAAAGAGATAATCAGTGAAGAGGATTTGAGAGAGATCAATAAAGCAATTGATTATATCTCCAATAAATATTTAAAATAAATTGTATTGGTGTTATTACTGAGTGAAGATGATATATTAGATCCTAAGAAATTATTACCATTCCGGATAGCTATGATTATTCTCTATTTTATTATTTTAACTATTACTCTCATTGTACTTATAGATGTAAACGCAGAAATTCATGTTATCGGTTTGATTGTATTATTTTTAACATTATTATTTTTAGGAATAATATTAAAAAGAAGGAAATCAATTTTATCGGTAAGATTACTCTATGGAGATAAAGAAAAATTAAAACAGAGAAAAAAGGATCCTAAAAAGGACAAAATCATTAGTTTGGATTATACATATCATAAACCGCTAATTAGAAAATGTTCTAATTGTGGAACAATTGTGCCAACTTTTGCTAAAAAATGTCCCGTATGCGGGGAAGAAATTATTTAAATTAAATATAAAAATAAAATCTAAAAAAATCAAAAATCAATTAAAATGATGATGAAAGATATAAAATTTGAAAAAATTTTAATCCCAATTGATGGAAGCACCAGTAGTTTTAATGCCGTTTTCTTTACCATGAAATTCCTTGATATAGTGAATTTTGATAGTAAAATAACAATTTGCCATGTAATCAGTGACTCAATAGTAAAACAATTAGCTGCTTTCCAAGCAGAGTCTACAGAACAAATAAAAAATAAATATAGAACTCAAGCTGAAAATTTTTTTAAAAGAATTTATAATGAGGCACGGAAAAGAAACTTTCCTAAGAACTTTATTGAAACAGAAATATTATATGGAGATCCTGCCGAAGAAATAGTTAAATTCTCGAAAAACTATGATTTAATTGTAATTGCTTCAAGAGGTAAAAAGAAAGTGCCTCAATACATGGTTGGACATGTTACAGAACGGATTATTAAAATGTCTAAAATTCCGGTATTAGTTATTCCCCCAGAGTTTTAAAATTTTGGGAAATTTTCAAATATAAGATGATATATTTTAGAGAAAAACTTTTACAAAGATTAAACGGCGCTTCTAAAGTCGTATTTATGGGAATTGGTGAAGAAAAACTCCGTGATGATGGTGTAGGTCCTTATATTATTACCGAATTATTAGATTTAAACAGTAGTCGCTTTAAATTTATAAATGCATATGTTGACCCTATGTCCAGAATAGATGAGATAATAGAATTCAATCCATCTCATTTAGTTATTATTGATACATGTACACTCAATAAAGATCCAGGAACCGTAGCTATTATAGAAAGAGATGATATGGAAGAGATGGTTCCCATATCTTCTCACGTAATCCCTGTTCATATAGTTGTTGACTTATTAATGGAGAAAATACCCTCCTTAGATGCTTTTATGATTGGTTTTGTTCCCGAAAGTATGAATGGTTTTGATTCATTAACTTTTTACAAGGAGGGAGAATTAACCCTTGATGATCTAAATGAGAACATTGATTTACCTCTTTTTGAGTTTAATTTAACCGATACAGTCAAACGCGCCGCTGATAAAATAATTGAAATAATTAAAGAGATTTTAAAGAGTATATGATTAATTTATATTTTTTTGAGATTTTATTTATTTGAATGAGAATTAAAACAATAGAAATTAATATTATAGGTATTGTTCAAGGAGTTGGATTTCGACCCTTTTTATTTAACTTAGCCCAAAAATGGGATCTAAAAGGATATATCTTAAATAGGGGTAATGCGGGTGTTCGATTAGTTATTAAGGGAAATGAAAAACAAATAAATAGTTTTATTAGAGAAATTAAGGAAAAGAAGCCTAAAATCTCTTTTATTGAAAAAATTGAAATTAAAGATCTTGAGAATGTTTCTATTGGAGACCATCTTGAAATAAAAACAAGTGAACAAGGAAGGGGATCAGGACTTACATTACCTCCCGATATTGCTACTTGCGAAGAATGTTTGAAAGAAATGAGAAATCCCCGTTTAAAAAGATATTATAATTATCCTTTTATTGCATGTGCCTTATGTGGTCCGAGATTTACCACTGTTATGGAACTCCCTTATGATAGAGAAAGAACAACGATGATTGAATTTCCTTTATGCCCTTCTTGCCTTAAAGAATATTCTGATTTTAATAATAGACGATTTCATGCTCAAACATTTGCATGTTCGGAATGCGGGCCAAATTATATTCTTTATGATAAAAATAGGGAAATTATTGCTTCCCAAACTATTACAAAAATCCTTAAAAAAACCGTAAATTTGATCAATGATGGAAATATCATCGCAGTTAAGGGGATTGGTGGTGTACATCTTGTTTGCAAGGCGGATGATGATGATATTATTCTAAAGTTGCGGAAAAGGAAGGGTAAGAGAAAATACAAACCTTTCGCGCTGATGATTCCTAACTTGAAAGTCATAGAAAAATTTTTTAAAATTTCGGAAAAAGAAAGAGAAATAATAACATCCTTTAGACGACCAATTGTTTTGTTGGAAAAAAATGAAAGATTTTATAATTCCGGAATTAGTGAATTAATAGCTCCTGGATTAAACAATATTGGATTTATGTTGCCATACTCAGGGATTCATACCCTAATTTTTGATTATTTCGGAGATAACCCTCTTGTTTACACCAGCGGAAATAAATCAAATATACCTATGGGAATTGAAAATGATAAAATTTTTAGTCAATTGTATCATTTAGCGGATTATTTTTTACTCCATAACCGTAGAATTTACCAAAGAGCTGATGATAGCGTTTTAAGAATACATGATAATAAGATTAAATTAATTCGACGTTCAAGAGGGTTTGTTCCGGAATATATACCAATTCCTTTTGAAGTTGAGCCTATAAGTGCAATTGCGACTGGACCTGAATTAACAGTAACTGGTGCTGTGCTCAGAGGTAATCGTGTTTTTCCTACTCAACATATTGGAAATGTTACACACTTAGAAACTTTTCAATTTTTAAAAGATGCAATTTTTCATCTTAAAAACTTACTTCAAATAAAAGATCATGAATTAAAATTTGTCGCATGCGATTCTCATCCTGCATTTATTACCACTAAATTTGCAAAAGAAATTTCTGAAGAATTTAAAATTCCGTTTATACCTATTCAACATCATTTTGCACACATTCTAGGATTAATGGTAGAAAATAAAATTCCTCTTAATGAAAAAATTATTGGAATAAGTACAGATGGAGTAGGTTATGGTGATGATGGTAATGTATGGGGTGGCGAAATTCTACTTTGTTCCTATAATGAATATAAACGATTGGGACATCTACAATATCAACCAATGATTGGGGGCGATAGATGTAGTAAATTTCCTGCCCGTATGCTTGCCTCAATTTTATTAAATACTCTTGAAATTAAAGAAGCACAAAAAATTTTTAAGAAACTGAAGTTAAACGAAGGATTAGAATACGGTAAAATTGAATTAAATGCGATTATTTCCCAATTTGAAAAAAAATCTACTGGAGAAAAAATTCCTTATTCAAGTTCAACAGGAAGAATTTTCGATGTCGTTTCTTATTTATTGGGTGCTTCTCAAATTAGAACCTACCGAGGAGAACCCGCAATGAGACTTGAAGGATTAGCAGCTAAAGGAGATTCATCTAAAATTGATATTGAAATAAACTTTTCCAAAAAAGGCGGGAAATATATAATAAATACTTCGCAATTAATATTAGATATTATTAATTTAAGGTTAGAAAATAAATATCGCAGAGAAGATATTGGTGCTACATTTCAAAAAGCATTATCTTCTATATTTGCTGAACTTGCAATTAAAATTGCCTCTGAAAATAATATTGATAAGATTGGTTTATCCGGAGGTGTTTCTTATAATTATGCATTTTCTTCTAATCTTAAAAAAATTATAGAAAAGGAGGGTTTTCAATTTTTGGAACATGATTTAGTACCTCCTGGCGATGCAGGAATAAGTGTAGGACAAATAATAGGAGGCTTTGTAAAATATGAATATAAATAATAAAAAATTATGTTTTGTTATTCTAATTGGCGGAAAAAGTGTGAGGTTTGGTTCGGATAAGGGGATTTATGAATATTTGGGTAAACCTCTTATTAGTTATCAATTAGAAATACTTAGAAATTTTGATTATAATATCTTTTTAATTGCTCATGATAAGAAACAAATTAAAAATTATATGGAGAAAATTGACTATAGATTAATAACCGCTTTCATTTTAGATGATCTTAATGATTTATCGGATCATTCAATTAGATCACCTTTAATCGGGATATACTCTGCTCTAAAAGAGCTTAAAAATTTGGATTATGAAAAAGCATTTATTTTATCATGTGATATGCCCCTAATAAAAAAAAGCGTTATAGAATTAATAATTAAAGGTTGCAAAAATCATGATTGTTGTATTCCACGATGGAATAATGGATATTTAGAACCTTTATTTGCCATATATCCTATAAGCAAGACATTTTTAAAAGCTAAAGAAAATTTGCAAAACTCTAATTTTAAATTAACTGCATTACTCGATGATTCCTGGAAAATTAATTATATCTCTATTGAAGAGGATATTAAAGAAATAGATCACAATTTATTAAGTTTTATCAATATTAACGGTCCTATTGACTTAGAAAAATTACATAATTTATATAAAAACACGGATTAAATTAATTTTTTAATAGAATTAAATGATTTAGCAGCTACTTTATAAGGATCCTCATACCATAAGGATTCATTAAATAATTCTAAAGAGATCCAATCATTATATCCTTTTTTATTTAAAATTTCAAAAAAACTTTGGAGATCAAAAAATCCCTCAATAGGAAAAACTCTATCGCTATCTTGAAGTTTTGTTAAATCTTTTTCTATCGCATCATTTACGTGAATTAACCGAATTTTTTCTTTAGGAATTAATTCCAAATCCTCTAAAGAATTCTCGCCAACAAAGAAATGGAATGTGTCTATTACGAGACCGATCGTCGGCAAAGAATCATCTGAAATAATGTCCAAAGCAAAATTTAACTTTCTTACTGAATTATTCTTAAAACCTAAAGGTTCAAAATATAGATTAAAATTATATTCTTCGGCTAAATTTGTAAGGATTTTTAATCTGGCTATTGTTTTATCATAAATTAATTTTTGCTCTAAATATTCTTCTAAAAAGCTTGGAACCGCAATTATTGTATCGCATCCAATTTTATTACCGATTTCCATTAACTTTTGACTATATTTTAAAATCTTTTTAAATTCACTTTCGGGACATAGAGAAAACAATTCAATTGCGTTAAAAGTTATACATTTTAGATTTAAATTTTCCAGTAAATCTCTAAGTTCAGAAATTGAATGATTTTCGAGAAAAAATAATGTCTCATCCCGTCTTAATTCAACACCCTCAAATCCTGCTTTTGCGACTGCATCTAAAAATTTTTCCATTGGTGTTTTCATTAAGGTTGCTTGATTAATAGCTAAATTCATAATTAAATCATTATTATTATTGTTAAAAAATTAACGAATTTACAATTAAAATAATAAATAATAAAACATTAGAGGATATAATGGTTCTTACAAAACGTATAATTCCTTGTTTAGATGTTACGGAAGGACGTGTTGTCAAGGGAACTAAGTTCTTAAATCTGCGTGATGCTGGAGATGCAGTTGAGTTAGGGGCATTTTATGATGAACAAGGAGCGGATGAATTAGTATTTTTAGATATAACGGCTTCCTCGGATAAACGAAAGATATTGATAGATTTAGTTGAGAGAACTGGAGAACAAGTGTTTATTCCATATACTGTAGGAGGAGGGCTGAGAACGGTGAAAGATATTAAAGAAATACTAAGAGCGGGGGCCGATAAAGTCTCAATAAATACGGCAGCTGTTCAAAATCCTGAATTGATTAGAGAAAGTTCCAAAATATTTGGTTCACAATGCATTGTAACGGCTATAGATGCAAAAAGAGTATACGTTGAGAATCCCAATAGTGCAAAAGGTAAGGTTGTTGTAGAAACTGCTGATGGCTTTTGTTGGTGGGAAGTTTATATACACGGTGGTCGCACACCTACAGGAAAAGACGCAGTTCTATGGGGAGAAGAAGCAACAAAATTAGGAAGCGGTGAAATATTACTTACAAGTATGGATTGTGATGGAACCAAGAATGGTTATGATCTGGAGCTTACGAGAACTTTTAGTGAGAGATTAGACGTCCCAATAATCGCTTCTGGGGGTGCAGGAAATCCACAACATATCATTGATGCTTTTAAAATTGGAAAGGCTGATGCTGCATTGGCTGCTTCAATTTTTCATTATAATGAGTATCCTATTAGAGTAGTTAAAGAAGCATGTAAAAAAGCGGGTATTCCGATGAGGTTATAATTATGAGCTTAAAAATTGCAATAATAGATTATGAGATGGGTAATTTAAAAAGTATCTATAAATGTTTAAAGCATATAGGTGTTGAGGCTACAATTACGGATGATAAGAAATTTATATTAAATTCTGATGGGATAATTCTTCCAGGAGTGGGCGCTTTTGGGGATGCTATGGCTCATCTTAAAAAAAAAGGTTTAATTGATGTAATAAGAGATGCGGTTAGAGATAAAAAACCATTATTTGGGATTTGTCTTGGTTTACAATTATTATATACTAAAAGTTATGAGATAGGAGAACATCAAGGATTAAATTTAATCCCTGGCGAAGTAATAATGTTTGATATATCTAAAGTTGATAAAGTCCCTCAAATTGGTTGGAATAGCGTAAAATTTTTGGATGAAAGCCATTTTCTTGTGCAAGGAATTCCTAATAATTCATATTTCTATTTTGTCCATAGTTTTTATGGAGTTCCTGAAAATAAAAAATATGGATTGGGTATCACAAATTACGGCAAAATTGAATATTATTCTATGGTTGCTAAAGATAATATTATCGCAACACAATTTCATCCTGAAAAATCTAGTAAATATGGAATTAAAATGTACCAAAATTTTATTGAATATTGTAAGAAATAATTAATTTAATCTCTACGATGTTTAATAATTACATTCTCTTGATTTCTAATTAATTGTTCAACGGATTTAATAGGATATTCTCTATTTAAACAAGCAAGGCAAAGGGAATTTGGTTCTTTTCCAATAGCATTTGCAAGATCTTCAATTGTTTGATAAAGAAGTGAGTCTGCATGAATCATTTCTGCTATTTTTTTAATGTATTCCTTTTCACCATATTCTTCTAAGGCTCTGCCCGCAATTAATTCTTTTGTCATAGGGAAATCAATACCCATATAACATGCACTTATAACGGGCGGACAACTGATTCTTACATGAACCGATTTTGCCCCTCCTTGTTCTTTTAATAAATCTACTATTTGTTTGGTTGTAGTTCCTCGAACGATAGAATCATCTAATAGAATTATATTTTTTCCATTTATAACGCTCTTAATCGGATTCAGCTTTTCCTTAACGGCTGCTTCTCTTTTTCTCTGTTTTGACATTATGAATGTTCTATGGACGTATCTATTCTTCATTAATCCTTCAATATATGGTAATTTTGCCTCATTAGCATAGCCTACTGCTGCACTTCTGCCTGAGTCAGGTACTGGAACGACTATTGCATTCTTTTTAAATTCCTCATCTTTTAATAATGGATCCTTTTTTGCTAAATTTTGACCCATTTTAAGTCTGGCTTCTGCCACTGAAACACCATCGATAATAGAATCTGGTCTGGCAAAATAAACAAACTCAAACTGACATAGTGCCGTTCTACTCGCTTTTAATATCATCTCCGAATGAATGTCCTTCTGATGACTTAAATGAACAATTTCACCCGGTAATACATCTCTCAAAAATCTCCCTCCAACAGCATCGATCGCACATGATTCCGAGGCTACAAAATAAAGATTACGGGATTCAGTCTTTAATTCTCCTATGCAAAGCG
>CAZVTX010000037.1:0-17043 GCA_964629395.1 uncultured archaeon | reverse complement strand
GAACCAATGTCCTTATACTCCTTTACCACGCTGTAGCCCTTATCTCTGCTGTAATCCCTCAATTTTTCGAGCTGCCTCTCCAGATCGCCGCCTTTTCTCTGTTTTGATGATGATACCCGCCCGTAGAGTGCACATCTCCGTTTGAGTAGCTCTCTGTCATCCTTCTTTTTAGGCTCGACTTCTGCTATTCCCCTTATCGTCCTTTTTTCCAATATTTTGGCGATATCCCGCCTGTCATATCGCCTGTGAAGCCCCGCCGTCCTGAACGAGGGTTTTAATATGCCTTTCTTATCCCAGCGCCTCAGTGTCTTGGTGCAAACGCCCAGCACTCCCGCCGCCTCGCTGATGCTCAAAAATCCCGCCGACCCCATGCTTCCCGGCCGTTTTACCTAAACCTAAAACCTTTTCAAATATAAATGTTTATGTTATAAACGTATTAATGTCCAAGTTTTTCCAAATTTTTAATTGCTACCAATGACGGTAATTCCGTGAAAAATTTAATATCATATTTTTTTGAGTGAATATCGATACTTTGAGTAATTATACTAAATAATTCGGATGGGTCTTCCTCTGGCGCTACTATACAAATATCAATGTCGCTTCTATTTGTTTGCATATCCTCAACGTAAGATCCAAATAACATTATTCCGAGTATCTTTTTTTCTTTTATTATGTTTTCAAAATCATTTTTGATTTTTTTTAAGAATTTTTTTTTAACCATTCTTTAATTACCTCAAAAAATTCGTTAATAAATTGCAAATTTTCTTTTATTTTTTTAAATGCACGATATTCATCAATACTATTATAATCGTAAACCAATACATTTTTCAATCCATTAATTTTTTGTAATCTTGAGGCAAGATTTTCCGAAAGGAATTTTTGTTCTTTTAAATAGTTAATATTAGAATTGTCGTCTTTTGGTTTAATCTTTAAATCTTTAATCATCATTGCGATTAAATCAGTAATAATTTCAGCAATTATTTGAAACGCATGATATATTGCGAATTGTTCTTTTAAGTCTGTCTTAATAAATGATTCTGCATTAAGATTTTCCGTCCATTTTTCAAGATTTTCTTTTATTTTAGTAAAATGTTCTAATTTTTCAATATATCTCTCAATTCTTTTTTTATTTAATGATTTTTTATGATTTTCCGGCATTCTATTATATAATGTTTATTTAAATTAAAAAAAATAACTCAAAATTTATTGATATATTTATTTAAACTAAAAATATGAATACTTCTAAATTTAAAGTTAAGATGTAGTGAAATAATATAACAATTAGTTTATTAGTTATTCGCTCATTTTAATAAAAAAGATATAATAATTTTATATTTTTAAGAAAGAGAATTATAATGAATGAAAACGATAAAATTGAATTTAAAAAGTCGTATTCGTTTATTTTTTCTTTTTTCTACCTTGTGCAGGGGATTTACAACGGATTACAGGCAATCGTGCTCCCGATTTATTTGATAACGGTGGTTGAATCGGTCGATTTGGCTCTTATTTTAGTAATACTATCAATTGGCGTAATTCCGTGGTCATTAAAGTTTTTTATAGGAATGATTAATGACAAATATAATACAAAACTCGGAAGACGACGTCCTTTTATTTTAGTTTTCGGAATTTGGGGCGGGATTTGGTTTATAATAACAGGAATTTTTTTACCAACGCAATTAGGAATGGAAAGTGATGCACTATTAATGTTAGTGGCGTTTTTAGCCCTTATGTGGAATATTGGTTGGGCGGTCGCAGATACGGCTTTAGACGGTTTAATTTTGGATGTTACTCCTAAAGATAAGCTTGCAAAAGTTCAAGGTCATACATGGTCAATGAATCTAACGGGTAGCACCGCTTTAGGAATTGTTTTTGGCGTTTTGGTCTTAATGTTCAATCTTTTCTCATTTTTCTTTATAATGGAAGGAATATTGATGTTTATTGGTTGTTCTTTACCCCTATATATTAAGGAATCAGAAATACCCGAAGAGATTAAGGTATGGCGTGATTTTAAAGAGATTTTAAGTAAGAGAAGAAATTGGAAATTATTTATTTTATCAATTTTAGATAATGTACCGTATGCCGTTGTTTCTTTGGCATATGGTTTATTAGTTATTATTTATTGGCCCGAACCTCTGGTAAAAATAGATGTTACATCCGTTAGTTTAGCCACTGAATCATTAGAGCTTTTTATGATCTTTGCTATTTTTGGCGCAATAGGAGGTATCGGTGTTATTATTGGCTGTATCATAACAGGTCGAATTTCGGATAAAAGCCGAAAAAGAGGGGTTTATTTTGCTAATTTCCTTTATGTTCCATGTGTTTTAACATGCTTTATTTTTAGCGGTGTATTTTTTAAAGGTATTATTGCAGTTATATTAGCTGTAATTATGACAATAATTTTAGGTGCGGGCCAAGGTGCTCTTACAACGAGTTATCAATCGGTAAGGGGTGATTTTGCTAGACTTTATCCAAATTTAGATAGTACATATTTCGCATTGGTTATTTCCTGTTTAAATGCGGGTCAAATGGTAGGTTATGCTACAGCCGCATTTTTATTAATGGCATTATCATTTATATTCACAGAATTTTGGCAATTATTTGCAATAATCATGATAATAATGGCAATATTTCAATTGTCTGCATTAGGATTATTTTTAAGCTTAAACCCCGAGGATTATGAATTTAAGCATTTACTTGAAGGAGAAATAAAATGAATAGAATCAATAGGATTATTTTCTGCATTATTGACGATTTGCGCTCATCACATTTTTTTAATTATATCGAAAAAGGTTTACTCCCTAATTTCAAAAGATTAATGGAAAATGGCTTATATTCTAAAAATTGTATTACTGATTTTCCATCAGTTACATATCCCACTCAGCCAACATTAATAACGGGCACATATACAGGTCATTATTTAAAGGAACCTTGCCATGGAATACCCTCTTACAGTTGGATGGGGAGATATTATGCACCCCCAATTTTACGCTCTTATGGCGGTTCGGGCTCCGATGAGTTAATCCAGGTCTATAAGCTTAATTCTGATTTAGGGAATAATTGTAAAACGATTTTTGAAATGATTGAAGATGGTAATAAAGCAAGCATTACACAGTTTATATCAAGGGGTACAGATTATATTTTTCCCGAATCCAAATTGAAGCTGGCATTTTATTATGAACTTATATCGCATAGTAAAAATCAGAAAAAAATGATGGCAAGGATGAATACCGTTGTAGTTAGAAAATTACTTGATATTTTTCAAAGACCGAAAAAATATTTCGGTAATAATGAGCCTCCAATTGCCTCACATCTTTGGTTTGCTACTTCTGATGTTATAATGCATTTTTTCGGTTATGACAGCAATTTATACAAGCTTAATTTAATGCATATTGATCGATGTATGGGATTATTATTGAAAGGATTAGAAGATTTAGGATATTTGGATGATACGTCAATTGCAATTACATCAGATCACGGAAATTATAAAGGGAAAAGATTGGGTGATGTGAATAATTTCAATAGAAGATTTGGCTTAACACCTTATCATCCTAAAAAGAATCCTAAAGGAAATGTTAATATCGCAGAATTTGGCTCGGTTGGACTTTTTTATTTTAAGGGATCAACTCAAGTTAAAGATAAGAGAGGTTGGAGTATCCCTACATTAAAAGATTTGAAAAATTATGGCCCAAAAAGAGCTAATTTACTAGAAGTTCTTTTTAAAATAGATGGAACAAAATTATTGTATATTAGGAATGATGATAATAATTACAGAAGGGGCTCAATAAAGATAAGGTTTAAAGATCCTAAAACGGCAAAAATAAAAGAAAATATAATAGAATATAGAGGAAAAAGCAGTGATTTTAAAACAAAATTAATTTTAGATGATTCCGAGAAAGATGCTTTCGGTTATATTATTGACGATAAAGCTTGTAAAATATTAGATGGAAAATTCCATTCTATTGATGAATGGTTAGAATTTACATATCATTTTGATTATCCATTATATCCTGATTTAGTTGCAAGACATTTTAAGAATCCCCGCAGTGCAGATATAATTTTAAGTACTTGCGGTGAAGTTGTTTTTAATATTGAGCATGGAAAACAAAAAAATGATCATATATATAGCCATGATATAGGACTTAGAAAAAGCTCAGTTGTACCTTTAATTATTGCAGGTTCACCTGAGATCCCCAATCGAGAGATTTCATTTTGTAAAACAGCAGATATTGTGCCAACTTTATTGAAATTAATTAATAAAAGACCCCATCAAAGTGTTATCGGAAAGAGTTTAATTTAAATTAAAAATTAGCCAAATATGTTTTTATGATTCTAATACAAGGTAATGGAGAACCATAATATGAGGAAAAAGCAAATAAATTATCATGGCAACAATAATCCCTAAAATTAGAGAAGCTGCAACGTCGGATGGATAATGGACGCCTAAATAAACACGGGATATAGCAACAAAAATACTTAAACAGAGCATACCCAATATTAATAAGATATCTCCATAACAAAACGCTAAAGACATTGCCGATACCGTTGCAAAATATGTATGACCGCTCGGAAATGATGAATCTTTTTCTCTGGTAAGCGGTCTAATATGCTTATATTTATCATATGGTCTACGTCGCTCTATTCTCATTTTTATTGGAAAAATAATTAAACTACTTAAACCAGCAAAAGTAAGCACAAGAGTAATATGATAAAGTTCAATAATAATTGCAATAATACTAATTGCCGACCAGACAAATGGATATCCCAAAAAAGAAATTGCATGCCAGAAATAATTACCCGCTTTAGTTCTTAATTTTTGAATTTTTACAATAACTTCATAATCAATATCTTCAATGACTTCCTTTATAGTATTCAATGAAAGCTCCGATTTTTTAGATATTTCATTCTTTTCCATGATAATATTAATTTTATAGATTTCGGAAGAATAATATTCTTCATAATATTACAAATATTATGTGAAAATTCCTATTTAAATGTATTGATAATTTATATTGGTTTTTCAATATTAGAAATAGATATTCCAGAAATTCATATATAAAATTTTATCTCTTTAAAAAATGGATATATATATTCTATATATTGAGATATAAAATATTGTATATCTTGTTTTAAGTTATCTTTCACTAAATATCATAAAGGAAAATAAAGAATCAATTATTAGCACTTTAAGTTTAGGAAAAATGAATCGGAATCTTTTAATTTTAATCATTTTTATAATTGGGTTTGTTTTAGGAATAATTTTCAGTATTATTGATAATTTTATTCGCTCATTTATCTAATTAAATAAGAATTAGTAATTTATATGGAAATCGATAAAATAAAAAAGAGAAGGAAAATTAAAAAAGGAAAAACTTTACCAGTTTTCATTTTTACATTAGGTTTTATTCTCGGTAATATTGTTACTAATATTTTTTTAGCAGAATCTGGTAATGTAACAAGAATATATATCGTTTATAGCTCAGAAAAAGCAAGTTGGATGGCAGTTACATATGCTAATTTTATGGAAGAATGGAATAAGAAGCATCCCGATGAGAGAATAATAATAGATATGCATCCATATGGGTCTGCAGATTCAGTCATCAGTATTTTGAATGGTGAAATATTTCCAACAATCTGGAGTCCTGCAAGCTCTATTTGGATTCCTTTTTTAAATGCAAAATGGGAGGAATATAAAGGAACAGAAAAAAAGATTGTAGAATTAAAAGATGCAATAAGGATAATTTATTCTCCAATAGTAATTGCCACATGGGAAGATTTTAACAAGTCTTATACTATACATGGATTTTTAGATCTCTATAATCTTATTAAGGATAATGAGGTAAATGTAAAAATGGCTCATACAGACCCTCGACTCTCAAATTCTGGATTTTTGAGTGTTATTATGGCATTATCTGCTGCAATAGGTAAAAACTCAAAAGATTTAAAAATGGATGATTTAACGGATGAAAAAAACCAAGATTGGCTGAAAACTTTTGAATCTTGTGCTGTTATGTACGGAAAATCAACTGGCTTTTTAGCAAAATATATGAGTAATGGAGGGCCAAATACTTTAAATGTTGCATTTTTATATGAAAATTTAATTCGAGATATATCAAATACCGCTAAGGGCGGGAAAATTATCGCAATTTATCCTAAAGAGGGTACATTATATAGTGATCATCCGTTTTGTTTGCTAAATGCCGATTGGATTACACCAAAACAGCGAGAGGTTGCTGAAGAATTTCTTGCATTTTTAAACAGGACGGATACTATAAAATCTGCCATTCAATACGGATTTAGACCAATTGATACCTCTATTCCGTTAGATCCGGATATTTTCAATTATGAAACCAGCGGCATTAAATATAATTTAACGATTCCCGAATTAGAAGTTCCCGAGGATGGAACGGTTCTTTCCAGAATTCCTGATATGTGGTTGCTTTGTAAAGCGAATGCGTAAATTAAATATATATGAGGTTTAAAAATGGTTCAAGAAAGTAAATTGGTAAGTAAAAATAAAGATAGATTAATTGAAAAAAAAATACCTTTAAGTCTTAGAATTGACCGTCATTTCTCAAAACCAATATATAGAAAGAGTTTAGATTCAATTACAATAGGATTTTTCATATTAGTAATAATCGGACCCGTCATTTACATCTTTTTATCAATATTTCTAAATATTCCGAGAATATATCATGATGTTTTTAATGATGAGTTATTACGGGATTTAAAATGGAGGATTATATTAAATTCGTTGTTAATTTCTTTTTCTATTGCTGCTTTAGCCGTATTATTCGGGTTACTTTTAGCTTTTCCCATTTCAATTATCCTTACCCGATATAATTTTCGAGGCAAAAAATTTATCGATGCATTAGTCGATTTACCGATGGCAGTCCCTACAGGAGCCTTAGGATTTTCTGTACTCCTTTTTTGGGGATTATTCGGAATAGAACCAGGTTTTATATTGATTTTATTAGGACATATCGTTTTTACATTTCCTTATATTGTCAGGAATATGAAAATAGTACTTGAAAAGATAGATGTATTATATGAAGATGCTGCCAAGACTTTAGGAGCCCGTGGTTTTACGATTTTTAGAACAATTACACTTCCCATGATGAAAGAAGGAATTATTGCGGGAGCTATTTTAGCATTTACTCGAAGTTTAGGAGAGACTGGAGCGACAATTATTTTATCTGGATTAGTGGAAACGGCTCCTATTATAATCGTTGGATTTAGGAGACAATTAGAATTACCATCAGCATCATTTTTAGCAGGAATCTTGATTTCAATTTCAATATTACTTTTATTTTCTGTAAAATTTTTTACACGGAAGGTAGGCTTTCCTTCAAAAAAGATATATCCTAATCTTGAAAAGAAATTAAGTAATAAGATTTTAGTCCAGATAAGAAATATTACGGCGATGCTGTTATTGATAACATTAATTTTAATTCCCGCATTTTATGTTGTGAGTCAGGCGATTGGAGAAGATATTTACAAGGAGATTTTTCTCTCAGAAGATCACAAATGGGCATATCTTTACGTAGCCTTTATGAATTCCATATATATTGCATTACTGGCAGTTCTTATAGATCTTATGTTTGGATTGCCCTTTGCGATGATAATTGTTAATAGAAAATGGGGAAAGGCAATTACTTTTCTAGATACAATTTTAGATATTCCGATTGCCATACCCTCAGCCGCTTTAGGTTTTGCAATATTTATGTTTTGGGGTCCAGCAGGAATCGGGCTATTTGAACCCGGATTTAATATGATATTATTTGTACATATAACCTTTTCATTTCCATACATGGTGCGACCCATAATCGGCGTCCTTCAAAATATGAATAAAGGTATAGAAGAGGCTGCAAGAACATTAGGAGCATCAAATCTTACGGTCTTCAGAAAAATAACGCTTCCTAACATAAAACAAGGGATAATTGCAGGTAGTATTATGGTATTTACTCGCTCACTCGGTGAGACAGGTGCTACATTAGTAGTTATGGGTAGCGTAAGGACGGTTCCCGTATTAATAGTTGATTGGGTTGAGGCAAATAGTTTTCCTGCAGCGATTTTTGCAAGCATTATCGTTATTATTTTTAGTGCATTTCTGATATTTCTCTTAAGATTAATTACAAAGAAAGGAGGAAGTCCAATTTAATGCCCGATATAGAGTTGATTAATGTAACAAAAATTTTTGATGATGGGGCTGTTCTTGCGGTTGATAATATCTCCTTAAAGATTAATGATGGTGAATATGTATTTTTATTAGGACCGAGCGGTTGCGGTAAAACTACAACCTTAAGGATGATTGCGGGTCTTGAAATCCCAACCAAAGGAAAAATACTCATTAATGGGGTAGATATCAGAAATGTACCACCTGAAGATCGCGATATGGGATTTATTTTTCAGAATTTTGAGATTTTTGATCATATGACTGTATGGGAGAATGTAACATTTGGACTGGAAATGAGGGGCTTTACAGAGGAATATATTATCAAAAAAGCTGAAAAGGCTTTAAAAATTGTTGGTTTACTTGAATATGCTGATGAATATCCTTCTATTTTTGGAAATCCGGGCTTACAAAAAATTGGTATAGCAAGAGTTATTGCCACGGACGCTAAAATATGGATTATGGACGAACCATTAGGATCATTAGATCCTAAAGTATCAAAAGTTTTCAGATACGAATTGAGAAATTTAATTAAAGATTTAGGAGTGACTGCGATTCATGTGACTCATAATCAAGAAGAGGCAATGTCAATAGCTGATAAAATAATTGTTATGAGAGCAGGGAAGATATTACAAATGGGAACGCCTTATGAATTATATGAACGGCCGAATAGTATATTTGTCGCAAATTTTTTAGGAGAAACTAATTTTCTTCAAGGATTTGTCTTAAAAATATATGAAAATGAAGAAAAAATGAAGGTTTGGATAAGATTAGGAGGCCCTAAAATTCTATGTAATAATTTTAACAATAAATTTCAATTAGATGATAATGTGATTATTGCATTTAGATATGAGGATGTATATCTTTTTTCAAAAGATTATGATTTTGAGAATAGTCCTTATGATTGGTCTGAAATGCAGTTTTTTAATGCTAAATTACAAAATTCAAGATTTATAGGAGCAACTAAAAGATTTTACTTAGAATTAGACAACGGAGATACTTTTGTATCGATTAAGCCTGGTACTTTTGAAGAAAATTTTGAAATAGGTGAAGAATTAATAATTGCAGTACATATTAACGACATTCATGTTTTTTCTGCTCCTGAGAATCTTTTTAAAGAATTATCATTAAGTTAAATGGAGGTAATAAAATTTGGTATCAATAAAATTGGAAAATATATCAAAATCTTTCAGAAAATTTAAAGTACTTGATAATATTTCGTTTGAAATTAAAGATAAAGAATATTTTATAATATTAGGTCCTACAGGAGCAGGTAAAACAACTCTTTTAAAAATAATTTCCGGACTTATTAAACCTGATACAGGTAAAGTGTATTATGATAATAAAGATGTCACGAATTTAGACCCCAGTGAAAGAAATCTCGGTTTTATGTTTGAAAATTATGCATTATTTCCGCATATGACAATATATGATAATATTGCATATAGTGCCAGAGTTCACGCCAGAGATCCCGAATTAACGAAAACTATTGTGGATCAAATACTTATGATGACATTACTTACGGGAAGGAATGAAGCTTATCCTAATGAAATGAGCGGAGGGATGCAGCAGAGGGTAGCATTATGTAGAGCTCTTATGAATTTGGAACAGGCAAAATTATTAATATTGGATGAACCATTAAAAGCACTTGATGCCGGATTGAGAATGAGTCTAAGGAGAGAGTTATTATCTATGGCAAAGTCTAAGGAACTGCAATTAACCGTTATACATGTTACTAATGAAGAAGAAGAGGCTATGATGTTGGCTGATAAAATAGCCATTATAAATAAAGGAAAAATAATTCAAATAGGAACTCCTTATGAAATTTATTATCAACCAAAAAACCTATTCGTTGCGAATTTCTTAAGTGAACTAAATATTTTTGAAGGAATATGTGCAAAAGATTCAAGACCTTCATGGAATATAAACAGAAAATCAAAAAAAGGAGATAAATTTTTCGCAAAAATACAAGAACAGATGGTTCCTTTACCTGTTGATATAGGAGCAGGTGAATTATTTGCAGGATATATAAAAAAAGACGTATATAATAAATTTAAACATGGAGATAAAGTTTTATTGATTGCACGTGCAAATCATATGAAAATAAGATTAGGAAAAAGAGATCAAGAGAAAAATAATGCCCTTGTAGGCACTATTACCCGTAGAAAATTTATGGGTGTGTTTTACAGATTTGAAATAGCTGTAAATATTAATGGCCAGGAAAAAAATATTATTGTTATAAATCCCGCTACTGCAGAAATGCATAAAAGGTTTAAGGAGGGATTACAGGTAACAGTTTATTTTCCGAAAGAATTTGGTATTATATTTAAACATCCTGGAGAGGATGAAATTAAAGAAATATTAACTTTAAAATAAAAATAAAAGGAGGATATAAAAAATGAGTTCTTTATTTGAGTGGTTAAAATCCCGCAACGAAGAAAGTGCTATAAATAAAACAATAGTTCATACACAAAAGGTTCTGGAATGTGTTGTTGAATACGAGAAAGCATTATCTTTTTTAATTGAGGAACATAATATCGATTTAGCATTAAAAGTATTTTTTAGAGTTGATGAGCTCGAACATCAAGCAGATAATATTAGACGTGAAATATTAAATATGTTAACTAAAGCAGAGCTCACACCGAGTATTCGCGGAAATTTAACTCACCTTGTCAAGAGAATTGATGATATCGCAAATGCCGCAAATGCTAGCGGAAGGACGCTTATTTCAATGAATCACAGTGATTTTTTTAAATTAGATAAAGAAGTACATTTAAATATGCTGGATATGGCAAGATATTCCGTTGAAGCTGTTAAAAAATTACTTTTAATGGTTAAAAAATTAATGAATGATGATGAAAAAGAAATTCGCTCCCTTGGAGAAGAAGTTAATAACTTAGAACATAAATGTGATGAGAGAAGATATGCCATCAATCGAAGCCTTGTCTCAAATAATAAGGATATGAATCCATTTAGCGCAATTATAATATATAATTGTATTTCTGCCTTAGAAGCGGTTGCGGATAATGCTGAAGAAGTTGCGGATTATATTATTATGTTAACAATATCAAAAGTTTCCTAGCAATCTAAAGCCATTATTTATTTTTTGTTATGTTTTTATTTCTAATTTAAATATTATAAGAATTTAGTTCTATATACAAACATTCATTAACTATATATGATATAGAGAATTCTTCTAATTGTATATCTATAATATAGAATGATTAATATGGAAACAAGGAAAGTTCAACAAACGGGAGGATCTTCATTTATTATTTCCTTACCAAAAGAATGGATAAAAAAGCATAAAATAAAAAAAAATGATTCACTTGGAATTATTTCGCAGCCAGATGGAACTTTACTTATTACACCAGAACCCAATTCCCATGAATCTATAAAAAAAATCGAATTAGATGTGGATGGAATAAAAAATTATAATTATCTTTTTAGATTACTTATTGGAGCCTATATTATGGGATATCATGAAATAACGGTAAAATCTTCTGAAAAATTAACCCCTATGATTAGAGAATGTGTCACAAATTTTACTAAAATTGCTATTGGACCTGAAATTTTTGAGGAATCAGGTAATTTCATTCGTATCAAGGATCTTTTAAATCCTAAGGAAATGCCTTTTGAAAAAACAATTAAAAGAATGTATATCATTGCCGAAAGTATGCATGAAGATGCTATTCTAGCACTTAAAACAAAAGACAAATCAATAGCAGAACAAGTTATTTCGAGGGATAATGATATCGACAGATTACACTGGCTCGTTGGACGACAAATGCATATTGTTTTAAGGGATATTATACTTTGTCAAAAAATGAATATAACCTTAGAAGATGCAACACGATTTCATAAAATGAGTCGATTACTTGAAAGAATTGGAGATCACGCCGTAAAAATAGCAGAAAATGTGATTACAATATTAAACTATGATATTGATCAAAAAATAGTGGAAAAAATTGCCTCCACCAGCAAATTATCTTTAGATATCCTTAATATGAGTATGGATGCATGGATAAATGGAGATATTAAATTGGCGAATGAAACTATTGAATCTGTAAATAAATTAATAGAAAAGTGTGAAGAAATATCGGGAATTATGAATCATTCTAATTTTAAAACCTATTTAAGTATAAATTATATAGCCGAGAGCATCCGTAGAGTCGGAGAATACGCCGGAGATATTTCCGAATTAATTATTAACCATTTGATTAGATAAGAAAAAACGAAATTTCAAAAAAAAACAACTATTTATTTAAGTATGAAAACTAAATCGATAAATAGTTTAGATAATAAAGATCTCCGCAAAAAGTCTATTGATGAATTAACGCAAATGTTTATGGATAAAATCCATGAACAAAATATTAAACTTATTGAAGGAATTGAATTTCTTATAGATGAAAGATTTTACGATTTTGAGGTTAATCTTAATTTCATTATTAAGTCTAAAGCTGAAATAGAGATTAAAAAAGCATTTGAGGAAAAATTATGGAAAAAAAGAACTGTTTTTGCAAAAGCAGATCGATTGAATGTTCTCAGAAAAATAAATGAGATAAAAAATATAGGAGAGGTTATTGCACATAAGTTATTGTTATATAGAGTAATTTTACCTGATGAAAAATTTAAATTACGTGTAGAAAGTATTTTGAAATCATTAAAAATTATATCTAATCATTTAACTGATGCTGTAAAGTTAATTGGAACCGATTTAGTAAAAGCTCATGATATTTGTGAGCTGGTAAAAGAAGAAAGGAGAAAAATGCGTGAAGAAGAATGGGCATTATTAAAAAGATTATATAACTATTCTATGGATTATATTTCGAGAACATTTTTATACCTTAAAGAAATGATTGAAGGGATTCAAAAATTAGCCGAACATATAAAAGATTTTGCCGAATTTATTCAATTTTTGGCTACAAAATATCTTATTTTTAAATAATATTTATGGTGTTGATGTTTGGAATTTGCACTAACAGGAGCAATAATTATAACTTTAATTATTTTGGCAATTGGTTTAGCTTTTTCGATTGGAGCAAATGATGAGACAACTGCACCCTTAGCAGCCTCCGGAACGATAAAATTTAATTGGGTATTAATTTTTGGAGGATTTGCTATCGGATTTGGAACAATATTTCTTTCTCAAGGAGTTGCAAGTATGGTTGGGGAAAAAATATTAGGTCCTGCTGTTAAATATACAATTTGGATGCTTTTAAGCGTTTTAATTAGTGCGATATTTTGGCTTATAATAGGTTCTTTTTCTGGAATACCTCTTTCAAGCACACATAGTCTTGTGGGCAGTATTTTTGGAGTCGTTATTGTTTATGCATTATTCACAGAAGGAATAGATTTAACCAATGCATTCAACCAAGAAAAAATCGCTAGAGTAATAATTTCATGGTTTTTAAGTCCTGTTGTAGGTTTAGTAGTCACTTATAGTATTTTTAAATTAATTGAATATTTTTATCTTTCAAAATTAAAGGGGTTAAATCAAATAGAAAAATCTGAAGCTTTTTTTGCATGGATCTTAATGATTGCGGTATTTTTTGCTGAAGTATGGGTTGGGGCAAATTCCGCAGAAGCTTTAAGTATACTTTATGCGTTATATTATAATGGAGCATTGTCTTTTGAGACTTATTATTTCTATGTAGTTTGCTGCGGAATTACGGCATTTATCGGACTTTTTATAGCAGGAAGATATGTAATTAAAACGCTTGCAAGTCAAATGACGGATGCTCGTCCTTCTGATGGATTTGTGATTCAATTAAGTTCGGCATTAATTTTAATGGTTTGTACAGTTTTTTATAGCGTTCCTATAAGTCATAGTCATGTTATAGTATTTTCAATAATCGGATTGAATCTTGCTCAAAAAAAAGAAGTTGACTATAAGGGGTTAGGAAAAATGTTTGTTTTCTGGGTATTGACATTTCCCGTCGCCGCTTTAATTGCGGGCGGGATATATTTAGTATTTATATCATTTGGATTTTTTTAAAATGAGAAAAATATTTGAGTAAAAAATTTAATAGTGGAATAAAATATAAAATAAAAGAAATGAAAAAGTGTAAAAAATGGGATCATTAATAGAATACTTTAAAAAAGAAACGGCTAAAAATGTTTTAGAAAAAGCAATTAGTCATGCTGAAAAAGTTCAAGAATGCGTAGAAGAATTAGATAAAGGAATAAAAATATTATTATCAGAAAAAAATCCTGATAAAGCTTCTGAAGTTTTTCGTAATGTTGATGTATTGGAAGGTGAAGCGGACAAAATTAGAAGAGATATTTTAAAAGATATATCAAAAGGAGAACTTAATCCAAGTGTGAGAACGGATTTATCACATTTAATTAAAAGGCTTGATGATGTAGCAAATTGTTGTGTTGGAGTTGCACGAAGAATAAATACGGTGCCTTTTACTTTTTGGGAACAGAGTAATGAAGAAACTATACAGTTGGTTTTAGCTATTATGAATAAAACGGTAGAAGCAAGTGTATATTTGGATAAAATTGTTATAGATCTTCTGGGAGAAAGAAAAAATGTTAAAGAGTATAATAAAAAGATAAATCTTCTTGAACATGAAGTTGATATGCTAAATATTAAACTTAGAAAAAGCCTTCAAGAAACTGACTATAACATAAATAGCTTTACAATCTTTACAATAGGAAATATCTTTGATATTATGGAAGCTATTTCCGATGGTATGGAAGTTGTTGCTGATTATATAATGCAGTTATTAAGAAGCGCACCTGCATTATAATTTTATAATATTAATTTTTAGTTTTTTTATTTTATTTCTTTTAAATATTGAAAAATTAATTCTGCTGTGCTTTTAATTCCGCTAAGCGTACAAATTTCGGGAACATTATGACTGAATTTTACGGGAATTCCTATTAAAGCCGAGGGAATTCCGAGCCATTGCTGTGTTTTACCTGCATCACTTCCATAACGCTCAAAAACTCCATTTTGGTAAGATAAGCTCTTTTTTTCGGCGATTTCCATTAAATTTTTGCAAAAATTATAATCGTACACGCATTTTCCTAAGCTATCTTGCCATACGATAACAGGACCACCTTTTAATGTTATGCCGGATTTAATCGCTTTTGGATCTTCCTCAACAATCCCGATATCTATGGCAATCACTTTACTTATTTTATGATTTCTAACGAAATAATAAGCCCCTTCTGTACCAATTTCTTCTCTTGTTGTAGCCACTAAATAGATATCTTGAGAAAGAACGGCATCTCCTATACTTGCATTTATTTCATTAATAATTTTATCTGCTAATACAATTAAACAAGTTAATGCTGCTAAATTATCCATTGAATATCCTGCAATTAAATCATCATTAAAATCTGGATTTAGCAACCCAAACTCTCCCGAAAAAACAAATGGTGCTCCAACATGAACCTTATAATGATTTAATACCTCATCTTTATTAGAGGCTCCAATATAAATCTCTAAATCCCTCGGATCAAAACTTTCCTTACCTCTTGATTTTTCGGGAATTGCATGAGCGGAACGTCCTGCAATAATCCCATTTATCCAGACTCCATCTTTATTAAGAATTTTTACATTTTGTGATATTAGCCAACGTCCTTCATAACCACCTCTCCTTGAAAATTCAAGATTACCATTTTTTTTAATATATCTTATCGTTCCGCCAATTTCATCAAGGTGAGCTAAAATTGCAATAGCTTTTTTTCCTGTTTTACCTTTAAATTTGACAAATATATTACCGATTTCATCTCTTTTTATTGAAATCTCTTTAGAACCTATAATTGATTTAAGTTCTTGTTCAAATACTTCTCCTCTTAAATTCTCCAAGCCAGAAGGTGCTCGCTTATTTGAGAGATTAGTTATAATTCTTAGGATCTCTTTTCTATTCATAAAATCACAAATTATTAAATAACTTTCATTTTTAATATATCTAATCAATTAAAAATTATAATAAATCTGATTTTTATGAGTGCTGATAGAGAGAAAAAGATAGTAGAAAAATTACTTGATATTGAAGATTTCCATGAATTAGCAGTGCGGGTTGATGATACGGATTTAATGCAAGTTGTCCATGCCAATAAATATCTTAATTATTTTGATGAAGCCTTTATAAGCTTTACTTCAAAATTAAATAAAGATTGCGGAGCTCTCTATAAGCAGGGTATCGTATTTCCTGTAAGGAAAATTGAGATTGAATATATAAGATCAGCTACATTCGGAGATAATATCTTAATTCATACACGTGTATTAAAGGTCGGAAATACTTCCATAACGCTCGCAATGGATTGCTATAAAAATACAAAATCCTCCGATACACTTTTAGTCAAAGGAATTGTCGTCAGATTAATAATGGACATGAATACTGGCAAATTAATTAAAATTACTGATTTTTTTAATGATATTATATAAATAAAAATAAATTCTCGATCAATTTCTAATATTAATAGGATAAAACTTCTTATTCAATAAACTAAAAAAATGAAAGAAAATTATAAAATTTGGCTCGAAGAAGCAGAATGGGATTTGGAAAACGCAGAAATATTATATAAGAATAAAAGATATAATACAGCAGTATTTCATGCTCAACAGGCATCTGAAAAGGCTGTAAAAGCACTATTAGCAAGTCAAAATATCAATGGATGGGGGCATTCAATTGTAAATTTATTATCAAAATATCATAAAGAATTTAATCGAGAAATTGAAAATATTATTAAATTTGCAATGTTTTTAGATAAACATTATATTTTAACACGATATCCAGATGCTTTGCCTGGTATTGCACCACATAATGCATATAATAAAGAAGAGGCAGAAGTTTCAATAAATCAAGCTAAAAAAATAATAGATTTTGTTAAAAAAGAAATAAAATATTTTG
>CAZVTX010000036.1:0-17127 GCA_964629395.1 uncultured archaeon | reverse complement strand
CCAAAGAAGCAATTAGCCTGAAAAGTGTAGAACAAATCGGCGAAGAAACGAGAATTGATGCTGTTAAAAGACTTTTTGGTGAAGATTTAATTCAAGATTTTAAAGTAGAATACAAATAAATTCCATATTCATAAATTCTTTTTTATATTTTTTTTAAAAATCAGGTACATTAATATTATTAGCTATTCGTAAAGATAAAGAATAATCAATTCCAAGTTGTCTTATAATTTTCTTGATCCAAATAATAATACTAATAACACCTCTGATTTTGATAATAACAATTTAATTAATGCATATGAATTTATTCATAATACTAACCCATATAATCCGGATTCGGATGATGATAGCTGTTAATGATGGTTTGAAAGTTAATATGTCAATAAATCCATTAAATAAATGGTGACACCCCATACCAAATCTAATGAGAATAGATTTTAAAACAAAGGAGAGTTATACACACCAATCTTTCATTTTAAATTTTACAATTAAAAACAATGGAATTTGGAAGGCGGTAGGTATCAGAATTATTGTTGATGTACCATCGCTGAACAAAACACTTTATGATAATTCTAATAATTTATTCGACTTAGATGTTGATGAATCTAAAAATATTTTAAAGAAAGGTTCAAGAATAAATAAATCAGGAGAAAATTTTTTGAATATTATTGATTCATATAATTTAATAAATGAAACATATAGCAATAAAGAAGGTTCATTAAGACCAAGTTGAAAATATAACAATTCATTTACAACAATTTTAAAGATAACTCCTTCATTTAACACCAATAACGAAGTTTTGAATTGGATAATATTTCTTATTGTTCTATCAATATCGTTCACGGCAAGAATATCATTATATATTGTCATCAAATCTAAGATGAGAAGAAACATTATAATTAAAAGAAAAATAGCATTTGCAGAAGAAGAAATCCGGGATTTTAAGATAGATCTTTATGTATTTATAAAGGACAAGTTAAGTATTATTTATGACCTAGAGTAGTGGGATAAAAAAATTACTCAAGAAGTTAAATTTCGCTTAGAACCTATAAAACATAAAAAAGTTGGAGAAATAGACTTTTTGATTAGAGTTGTTGAAAATATTAATTTTTCTGATTATTCCGAAATCATAATAGACAAAAATAATTGGAATTAGTTTTTTCTAAGGTTTTTCCAAATAAAGAGCTAATCAAAGAGGATTTTGAAAACCTTAATATATTTGAAAAGAATTTATACAAGAATTCTGTAAATGAGAGTGATTTGAATGCTTATATCTTCTACACAAATGAAATAAGATCATTTTTTTCTAAGAGATTAAATAGATTCATTAGTTATTCAACACAGATTCTGATAATTTTAAAATTAAAGAAATTGCTAATGATTTAAAGAATTATACTGAAATAAATAATATCTTTATTATGAAATCGGAAAGTAGAGAAAATATCATTGAATATATGGAAAATACCTTGAAAATTAGTAAAGTTTTTATAATTTTTTGTTTTGAAAATTTAATTAAATCGAGTGCATTTCAGGATGAATAGGAGACAACTAGCTTAGAAAAAAGGGTTTAATTAAAATAATTCCAGTATATGAAGATGAGAAATTCATACCAACCCTTTTAATGGCTTACTTAAATGTTAGGTATTCTAAAGAAAATTACCAAGAATTCATTCAAATATTATATGATGAAATCTTAAGATAAATCTTTTTTTCTTTTATTTCTATTTAATTAAATCTAAAAGATAATAGAATAAAATTAACATAAATATTCTATTTTTAAATATTAAAAATTTACTTTCTAAAATTTAACGAATTTTTATGTTTTTAATAAAATTAATCTTGTTTTTTTCAAAATCTTAATTAATTATTGCGTGTTAGTGTTTTGCATTTAGAATTTTTATCAAACAGCATTTTTTAACCATTCTAATGTATTGGCAGGAGCAAGGAAAGTTTTATTTCTAAAGAAGAAAATAACAAATAGAATGCATAAAAAAAATTCATTTAATTTATCTTTCAATTTTTTTCTAAAGTCTTTTAAATCTATAAAATTGGTGCTAATTAATATTTTTGGAATATTAATTTCTCAATTTTTAATAAATTTTCAAAATAAAACTCTCTTTTTGATGATATTTTATCTTTATTGATGATAATTTTACAATTTTTTATTCATAAAATTTTCATTAGATTTTATTTTTTAGAATAGAAGGCTAAACCAATAAAATTAAATATCAAAAAAAGGTTTTTCTTTTATTTAGGTTAGATAAACATTAAAAATTAAATTGCAATTAATATCTAATTATAAATATTAGATTTAATATAAAATAATAAAGTTAAGAGAAATAAAATAAACTCATTAATTATAGAATTTGATGATTTAACTTGGAGGATTTAGAGATTAAAAAAGATGCTTTAAATAAGTATAAGAAATGGGCAGCTTTACGGGATATCTTGCGTATTCATACTAAAATGGTATCTTATTTTAAAGCGCCCGAAATTAATTATGTCTTGATTAAATCTAATTTGGATAAAATGATGAAGCACCTTACAGATATAAAAAAAATATTGGAAAATATTATTGATAAAGATATAAGTATTTCAGATTCAAATGAGTTTAATGCCAAGATAATCTTTGATATGAATTTCTTAGAAGATTTATCCTTAAATGATCTTAAATATGCATGTAGGATGAGTAAAATAAAGGGTTATTCAAAGCTAAATAAAAAAGAATTAATTGAAAAACTAAGAAATTGTGAAAATTTAAACGTGTCCATATTGCTTAGAAAACTCAAGGAAAAAGGAATTAGGCTGAGAAAGTTATTAATTGAATTAGAGAGATATTTGAATGAAGTACAATCAAAATTAGATGAGTGGAAAGAAAAGTTTAAGATTAATTTTGGAAAAGAGTTAAGGAATTTAATCAAGGAAATGGGTTTGAATTTAGAAGGTCATTATCCTCTACTTAAAAGTTCTTTTTTTACGTTTGAAATAGATTTTGAAAAGCCTTTAGCAAGGATTTGGTATGGACCTAAACAAGAAAAGCTTATCGATATTAAGCTAGATTCTAAAGAAATTTCGAGGAAATTCAAAGAATTAAGGAAAGAGATTATTGATAGAGATATGGATGATGAAAAATTTATTTCAAAATTATTTAAAGCTTATGAAATAACATGTTTTAGAGAAAAGAAGGAATTAGGTGAACAAGTGCCTATAATACAAGTGTTATTAGATTATATATTCTTAATTCAAGATAATAGATATAAAGCAAGGCCAAGTAAAAAATTTTATTTTGATTATAATAGAACAATGTTTAGTTATGATTTATATCGTTTAAGAATTCGTAAGTTAAATGGCAGAAAATTAAAATTGATACCTGCAACGAGAGCATATACAAAAAGTCAGAAAGATTTTTTATGGGTTCCAATAAAAGAAGCTGTAGAAGGTAATTATTATTCCCACTTAATTTTTGAGGAGGTGAAAAAATGAGACAAAAAAATTTGGGTAAGAATATTGCAAGGAGAATTATAGAGGCAGTTGGGGGTACAGGAAATCCTCCAGAATATGGTTTTCAATTTTTTACTGCTGGATTACATGAATATTTAGATGTTATAGAAAGAGAATATTTAGACGATCACATTAAGAATGGTGGATCTGTTTTCAAGTTAGTAATAGGGATTTATGGTGGCGGAAAAACACATTTTTTATATAATGTTAGGGAATTAGCTTGGAACCATAATTATATTACATCTTATATAGTATTACGTCCTAATGAAACTCCATTTTCTAAATTAGAGCTTATATATCGTGGAATAGTGGACAATTTAATTTATAAGCAATCTCCAGAACAACTATTTGAATTGTGTGAAAGAGGAATAGTATCAACTTTAAGGAAATGGTTCCATGAAAAGTACAATGAATTCAATAGAAGTGTGGAAAAAGAACTGCTTGTTACCGAGCTAAAAAGATATGTTTCTGATGATTTAGGACCTTATGATAGTATTAGTTTTAAAAATGCTGTTAAAGAAGCTTTTATAGCACTATTAGATGATAGAGAAGCTGACTTTAATCTAATTTTACAATGGTTAAAGGGTGAAGATGTTCCTAAAAGCGAGTTAAAAAAGTTTCACATATACGAAAAAATAGATAAAACAAATGCTTTTAAGATGATTAGATCATTAATAAAATGGATCAAGCAAATTGGATATACGGGTATTGTCGTATTATTAGATGAAGGCGAGCAAACACCTAGCATGTCAACTCGTGAAAAAAATTTATTATTAAGTAATTTAAGAGAACTAGTTGATGCTTGTGTTCATACAGACTTTAGATATTCCATGTGGTTTTATGCTGTTCCTGATGAAACATTTTTAGAAGGTCAAACAAACATATATGTAGCATTAAAACAGAGATTATCAACGATCTTCGATGATGAAATAAATCCTACAGGCATTAAGATTTATTTAGAAAAGATTTCAATTGAGACAATTGATTTATTAGAAGAAATTGGGCAAAAATTAGCAAAAATATATGAACTTGCCTATGATATAAATTTTGATGATACTTTATTGAAAAAAACAATTAATAATATAGCTACTTATTCGGATGAAAGAATGTATGATATTGGTGTGAAAAGACTTTTCGTCCAAGATGTTATTAAAGCTTTTAACATTTTAAAGCGAAAAGGAAAAGAAGTAAATGCAGATGACATTTTATAATAAATTAAGTTTTTAATTATCATCAATAGTATTTATCATGAAAAGAATTGTTGAACATAGAATTTATGGTAAAGGAATTGTTTTAAGGGAGAGATATGGGGGGGAGCAATTATATGTCAAATTTCAGGATGATATTGAACGATGGGTAAATTTTAAAAATGTCAGTTTTAGCTCACGTGAGTTTAACAATAATGGCAAGATTGACCCAATTTCTGGTGATATAAATTCACAATTATTTGAAACTACTGTTGTTAATAATATTACCGAGAAAAATCACCCATATAAAAGATTTATTTCTCGCTTGATAATTGAATCGTTAAGGATGGGAATTTTTCCTGAAAAATTTGTAAGAGAGTTTACATTCGGGAGAGATGATGAGCTCAATTTCATTAAAGATTGGTTGAATGAATCTAATGAAGGCGCTTTAATCATTTCTGGAGAATATGGAATTGGGAAAACTCATTTATTAGATTTTCTTAAAAGCAAATTGGTAGAAGAATATTGGGCTATATCAATGATCCAATTTGATAGCGTATCTCTTCCGTTAAATAAACCAAAGATTATTTATGAAAATATGATCAATAATTTTAAATATAAAAATGGTAATTTTAAAGATTTTTTGGAAGAATTAGTGTCAAGCGAGAGAGTTTCCTTAATAGAAAATCACAATTATCTTAATGTAATGATTAATAGGATTAGAAATAGGACAGATCACAATTCCTGTTGGTTATGGATTAAAGGAAAACTCCATAATACTGGCAGTCAAATAGGATTACCACCAATATATACATATGCTACAGCTGCAAATATATTTTGTTATATTTTAAGTGGAATTGGTTATGCATTAAAGGAAGTTTTGAATTATAAAGGACTTGTATTATTATTTGATGAGGCAGAGAATATTGATCCATATTGGTATACTAGTTATCAAAGAGAGAAAGGTTGGAATTTTTTAAAAGGATTAATTTTAATGGCAAATAATTCTGATTTTTTATTGAATGAAAATATTAACCAAATAATTTCTAAAAATGAAATAACTATAGAACATTGGGGTGAAAAGAGTGAATTACAATATTATTATAGAAGACCATTGCGATATTTATATGCTATTCCTTGCGGAATCAAATTAATTTTTGCTTTTACTTATAATAAGGCTCTTTTTAATATGAACCTTTTTAAAAACTTAAAGAAATTCAGATTAGAGAGTTTAGATAAAGATGCATTAGAAAAAATTGCATTGAAAATTTCAGAACTATATAAATTAGCTTATAACTTAAAAAACTTAATTCCTCTTAATTTTTCATTTTTAAACGAAACTCTTAATCTTGATTCTGTAAGGATGTATATTAAAGGAGTTGTGGAATATTTGGATTTAAAGCGTTTTAATAGTAAAAAATGATGATTAATGAATATCTTTTTTGGTGTTTGATATAAGCCGAGAACAGTTTTTAAAGATTAAGAAAAGATTAAAAAAAACATGGTTAAATTTTTTTGGTAAATTTGGAAAACTTCTTGAGAGTCAAATTTTAACGATACCATTAATATTAGATGGTGAAAATGTTCTATTATCGGCATCAACTGCGAGTGGGAAAACTGAGGCGATTGTTGCTCCAGTAGTAGAGTCAATTTTTTCTGAAAATTTGAAAGGTTTATCTGTAATATACATTTCTCCTACAAGGGCATTGGTTAATGATTTGGAAACAAGGTTAAAGGACAAATTAGAAGAATTGAACATATCATTATCGATTAAGACTGGAGATCGCCCTCAATTTAATCCTAAAAAACCATCCCAATTTTTAATTACTACTCCAGAATCATTAGACTCTTTGATTTGTAGGCATCCATACACATTTAAAAATTTAAGAGTTGTGATTTTAGATGAGATCCATCTTATAGATAGAACTTATCGTGGAGATCAGTTAAGAATTCTCTTATTGCGATTACAAGAACTTACAAATAATAAATTTAATGTTCATATCTTATCAGCCACCATAGCTGATCCTAATGAATTAGGAAAAAGATATACAAAAGATTTTAAAATTGTCAGATTACAACATAAAAGGCAAATTAATTATACCTTAATCGCTAATTTGGATGAGATTGTTAATTTTATCAAAAAAGAGGTTTTGAAGAAAATTTTAATTTTTTGTAATTCAAGGAAAAAAGTGGAAGAACTTTCAATAAGTTGGAGGAATTTAAATTTACCAATGGAAGTTTTAACTCACCATGGAAGTTTAAGCAAGCAATATAGAGAGAGAACTGAAAAATTTTTTAAGAGATATCAATATATTGCTTGTATTGCAACTACTTCTTTAGAAATAGGGATTGATATTGGTAATATTGATGCCGTGGTTTTAGCGGATATTCCTTGGAGTGTTTCTACATTATTACAGAGAATTGGCAGAGGAAATAGGCGGGAGTTAGTAAATCGAGTTTTTGCACTCTATGAAGGAAAAGGATATAAAAAGAATATATTTGAAGAAATGTTCAACTTAGCCATAAAAGGAGAATTAGAAGTGAAAAAATATTTCCCAGATTTATCAGTTATCGTGCAGCAAGTATTTTCTTGCCTCTTCGCTCATAGAGAAGGGCTACAAGAGCAATATTTTTCCAAATTGTTTCAAGATTTCTGTACAACAAAAGAACTCCAAGATATTTTAGAACATCTTAGAGATCTTAACTTTATAGAATTTAGGAGGGAAAAATGGTATGCTACAGAAAAATTGATGGATATAGGAGAAAAAGGATTAATACATACCAACATTCCTGATGAAACCTCATTACCTGTCATTGATGTGGTGACTAATAGTAAAATTGGGAACGTATTATTTCCTATTGATAATATCTTTATTTTAGGAGGAAGAATATGGAAAATTGTAAAAATTCTTCCAAAAAAAATATTAGTTAGACAAGAAAAATTAAAAGCATATTCACCTGAATTCGAAATCAAAATGAAAATTGGTCGATATTTTTTTTACTTACCAGAATATATTCGAGAAATGATTAAAAGGAATTTATCAAATTCTTGAATTATATTTTTTTGTTGAGAGCCTTACTATTTATAACGCATTAAGGATTTTTAAGTTCACATTGAAAAAATTTAATTTAAATATTAAATAAATTGTGATTTCATCTTTTAAAAGAAATTACTCACGTGAAAATAATCCAAGAACCTTACAAGACAATTCTCGATAAATTATTACTAAAAATAAGGCAAGAATGGAAAGATAATTTAATTTCTTTAGTCCTATATGGTTCTGTAGCAAGGGGTGATTTTAACGAGAATTCTGATAATGATCTTTTAATATTTTGCGAAAATCTCCCCAAGAGTATCTCGAAACGCTTTGAAATGTTTTTAGAAATTGAAGATGAGCTACATCTCGAGAAATATCACGAAAATGGCTTTAATGTTGATTTCTCTACAATTTTAAGGACCAAAAAAGAAGCTGAGAATTTAATCCCCCTTTACCTTGACATGGTGGATGATGCAATCATTTTAAATGATAAGAACAATTTTTTCAATAACGTGTTGAATAGGTTAAGAGAACAACTCAAAAAATTGGGTGCCAAGAGAATTTACATCGGGAAAAAATGGTATTGGGATTTAAAACCAGACTACAAATTTGGAGAGGATATCATCATTGAATAACAATAAAATGGCGAGAAGTTCTCTAAAAGAGGCAAGCATTCGATTACAAACTGCTAAAAAAGCTTTAGATGACCATTTTTTTCCTTATGCAGTACGCCAGTCTCAAGAATGTATCGAATTGGCATTAAAAGGCGCTTTAAGGCTTGTTGGAATAGAACCTCCAAAGTGGCATGATGTTGGAATAATTTTAAAAAAGAATAAACAAAAGTTCCCTCAATGGTTCCAACAAGATATTGATAAAATGGCTTTTATCTCGAGAGAATTACGAAAAGAAAGAGAAATTAGCATGTACGGTGATAATGAGTTAAATTTAACCCCCGACGAAATATATTCTGCTCATGATGCTGAAACAGCGGTTAAGAATGCGGAATTCATTTTAAATACTTGTAAAAAATTAATTCCTGGATGATTAAATTATTCATTTTTGGATTTTAAATGTCTTATAACAAATTATTATATAAAAATATTTGTTATTATTGGAATTTATTGGAAGATGCAAATTTTAAAGATAAAAAACCATGAATAATAATTTGTATGAAAAGATTCTTTCTTTTAAATGGATTACGCTTCTGGCATTAACTATTTATTTAATTTAAAAATTTTATGAGAATTTCTTATCAAATTCTTGGATTATAATATTTTGTTGAGCTGCCCACCACACCCAAATTTGTCTTATGAAGAAATGTACTATGCCTAAATTCGATTCCCATGCTTGAGTTTTTGACATGTGTTCGTGGCAAATCATAACGTATTTTTTTCCTTGCTGTTGCCAGATATTTTTAAGAAAGATCTTACCACAATAATCCACGATCTTTTCTTCGATAAAACATCTGGGGCAAACTTTAGGATATTCTGATGTGAGAATTACCTTGATCTCAAAGTTTATCTCTGGTCTTTCTGGTACGATTAAATTACCTGTCCAGATAAGGTAGTTTAATCGAGGATTTTTCTCTGGAAATAGTCTAAACCATGGTTTATTGTTTGTATATTTTAAGTAATTTATATATTTCATTATTTTTTCTATTTCAAGTTTTACTCGATCTTTCCAGGCAGGGTGTTTAGGGCCCACATTTACCCATTCTCCTTTAAACTCTTGAATCAATTCATCAACAATGGATCTTTGCCATTGAGGTTTTGCATTACTCATCCTACTATCCCTCTATCTATTATATCGAAAGTATTTCCAAATTTTTCTACAACTTCTTTTATGGGCGCCATTAAATCCGTTGTTGTTAATACTTGACCCCCCATATTTGCAATACAGATATTTTGAGAGAGGATTCCAAATTTTTTAGATATTTCTGGAATAATATCGGCTAATTTGATGTTTGGTGCTACTGGGAATGGAACTTGCTTCTTTTCAGTTCCGAACTTATTGACAAAATATATCGTGTTCAATTCGTGTGCCATTAAAAAAACCTCTGAAAATATTTTTATACCCCCATTTTAACATATCTTAATCAAAGAATTTTAATTTTTTCTTTTTATGTGTTTTTTAAAAATTTTTTTAGTATTTTTTAATTTAAATTAGATTTAATTTCATCCATTAAATTTCTTACTTGATTATCAAATGAAATATATTGAGACAGAACTTCAACATCTTGAAGTGTTGAGAATATTGATTTCTTAAACTTGCCATCAATTTGTTTTGGTTCAAAATAACTAAATGAAGAAATTATTTTTAATATGATATTATTGACTTTTTTTGTTATTATATCATCGTTTAGAGATTTGTCTTTAAATATAGGTAATCTTATATAAAAATCGAAAAATTTGATATAATAATCTATTGGAATTATAATTTCTTTTTTTGAAAAGTCCATTTTAGCGTAAAATATTTTTTGCAGTAAATTATTATTGATTAGTTCAATTTTTAAAATTTCATTAAAGTCCATTAAACATTTATTTTTATCTTGAGTATAAATAGGACATTTAAGATCTATACTTAATCTCAATTGTTTTGATTTTAAACTTTCTTTAGTCGTGCTATTTTCATTAATCTCTTTTGTATTTTTTAAAAATATAACTTTCCCATTACTGAATTTTTCCTCATTAAAACATAACTTAATTAAATCAGAGTTTAAATTTTTTACCAAGAATTGTTTAATCTTACTATTTTCAGGAATTATTAAATTATCATGTTTAAAATTTAAACTTTCCCAAGATTTTTCAAAAAACTCTTTAATGCTATTTAGAATTTGGATTCGTACTTTAGAGTCATCTATTTTACTTGAATTTTCATTTTGTTGGAATTTAAATAAAAGTTCTAAATTCAATGAAAACACTAAAAAATCCGGGATATCTGGGTTTACATATTTTACATTAGTTCTTTTAGTCTTTTTGTGTTTATCCATTTGAAAATATTCAATTTCTTCCCCATTTGTTACTATTGAAACACAATTTGGAAATTGATTACTTAGACTCAATAATGTTGAATCATCGATATGAGAATGAAAGATTTCACTTGAAAATGGGTGAGAATGGTATATTCCAACGGGTCCAATACCTTGAGGCAATATAGAACTAATTTCTTGAAACTCTTTGGCGTGAGGGATTGCACTTATAAGTGTTTGTTGTTCGTATTGAAGGCATTCAAAAAGTGCAATAATATTCACATCATTTTTATTCTGGTATCCAATTAGCCATCCATATATTTCATCTTCATTTGCAAGAGCATGATTTTTAATCGCGTCAATTAAATTCTTTGGAATATAGATCATGATTTTTCACCCTTTCATTTAAGTGAATCAATATAATTATCTAAATCATTCTTCGAAATTGTTCCTTTTATTGTACTTGCTTTTTCTTTACTACTTTTTCCGCAAATAGGACAATTTTTATCACGTATGGTATTATAAACTAAAAAATTCCCAGAAACCATGTGATACATTAAATAATCAATTAATGTCCCAAAATTTAGTAAGTATTTTAACATTTCCTGAACTTGAATGCTGGCTAATATCGCCATTGTTGATGGTAATGATGCCACGCAAGGTTCACCTCTGTCATCTGGTGGACTTATATTAATGCTACTAATGCATTTTGCACATGCAGTTTTGTAAGGAATGACTGGATGAACATAACCCGAGAGTCCACTTCTTGAAGCCCCAGCATCAATATAAGGAACATTTAAGGAGATACATTTTGCATTTAAATATTCTCTTGCGGGAATGTTGTCTAAACCATTTAAAATAATATCCATTTTAGAAATCTCTCTTTCAAATACGTTTTCAAATTCTATCTCCATTATATCGTTTTTAAAACCTTTTATCTCTACATCTGGATTGATCTCGCTTAAATATTTAATGGCAACTTCAACTTTAGGAAAGCCTATGTCTTTTGGTTTAAACATGCTCCTATTTAAATTAACAACGTCTACATCATCAAAATCGAATAAGGTAATTTTCCCGACTCCACACCTTGCAACTAATTCTGAAGATACACAGCCTAACCCTCCAATCCCCACTATTCCTACATGAAATCTTTTTAACTCATCCCAATTAACATCGTACCCAAATTCTTTAATGGCTTTTAATCTTATATATCTATCTTTTAACTCCATTATTACAAAATTAAAATGTTCTTATTATAATTTTATAATTTTAGAATTATCTTTAATATCGTAAAATTTTAGGCAATTTAGAGATTGTGTTGCAATAACTACATTTAACGACACCATTTACATCCATTTCTTCTATTGGGAGCATGGCACCACATTCAGGGCATTGAGCAGATAATGCTTCTACCTTCTGTTCTAAACCTTGCTTTAATTCTTTAATAATCTTATCATATTTTTTCAATATTTCAGTTATAGTGTACTCATCTTTAGCGATAACCCATAGTATTAAGGAACCTGAATTTTCGCTAGCTAAAACTTGAATATCTATCAATTGAATATCAGATGGGTTAGGATTGAGTAAAATCACGGCTGAACCAAGATAATCTTTGTTTTCTACGCCAAGAAATTCTTCACTAGGTCCTTCTATGAATTCTAATCCTTCAAAAACCCTTAAAATGGACTTAAATAATTGTCTTGGATTTGTAGCTTTAAATTGATATTTTTGTCCCTTACTTGGAAATTTCTCATACTTTACACTTCTAATCAAATTAATTGTTTCTTCTTTAATTTGCTTTTCTAAAATGGAAACCCGTTCTTCTTTATTTCTCATCCGAATTTGTTTTATCAATTTTAGTTTTTCATCTGGTAATTTATCTATAAATATCCGAGTAGAATCTCCGATATATACTGGAGGACTTGGCAAAGTAGTATTAACGATACCAGTTCCGATAATTGGAGCACCCCCTTCCCAAGGGATGACAAAAGAAATTTCTTGACCTAAATCTATTAATTTATTCAACAATGATGGTTTTATATTAGAAGTCCATTCTCCACGCGTTATGAGTGAATATGAATTTGAAATTGCAATATGTACTTCCATCGCTTCAGCAGGATTGTATTTTAAAATTGTTACTTTATCGCCTTTTCCAAATTTCTCTAAAATTCTTTTATCTACAAAGATTTTTTGTTCCATATCGTATTCTATAGCATCGATTTTAGAAATTACAGAGTATTTTTTTATAGGAGTATTTGAAAGTAGGAATACAGTATCTCCCACTTGAAATTCAGATAAAAGATTTTCCCTTCCTTGGATTACGCAATTTTCACGTAGTTGAGGGACGAGTTCAAATAAAGACATTATTATTTAAGATGATTTCGTTCTTTATGATTATATAAATTTACTTAAATATATTTAAATTTGATCTTTACAACAATAATTTTAAAAACTTAAATTAAATTTTATTTCTAATATTAACAACATTAAATTATAAAAATACAGGTTGATTTTTAAGAAAGAAGAAAAATAATACACATTAAAACTAAAATAATTATTACTGTTTTTGCCATTCCATTAAAAAGGGAGTATTACAATGCTCACATATTATGAATTTCTCATCTTTTGAAGTAATTTTAAGAGTAGCACCACATTCAGAACACTCAAATGAATCCAATGTAAGAGGAGCCTTTACTTCAAAGAATCTATTTTTTAAATCTTCAATAGATTTACCCAATACATTAAGTTTTGCTTGTAGAATACGATAATTTCTTATTGTTAAATCATCAAAAGTTTTTTCATATAATATTGCCTGAATTTGCCTAGCAACAATTTTACTAAGATTAAAATCTAACCAAACTTTTAAATAATTACCTAAAATATTTAAAATTATTAGATTCTCAATGTTATTTTTAGAAATTTCTTGTATCTTATTTCTAATTTTTAATTCAACAGTACCATATTTAGGTTCATTAAATTCAATGTAAAAAACACCTTTTTCACCCCATTGACTCTCCAAAAAATCATATTCATATACTAATTTTTTATTAAATTCTTTTTCAATGATTTTGAAATTAAGAGGACCAAAATAAGTTGATAATGTATAATTCACTTCTGTTGAGTCTTCAGTTTTAATATCATTTTCACTTCCTAAAGGTATAACTTTAGAAAAATCAAGAAGAAAATTAAACATATTTGTAATTGGAACATCATAATTTATAATTTTAATCTCTTTTTCTATTTTACTTAATTGTTTATAAATAATAGACTTATTATTGAATGTGGTCAATTCTTCAAGTGTATTTTGTAATTCAGAGACCCCTTTCCAAGGATCCAGTTGTTGAATAATAACACGCCTAAAAGAATTGAATGTTGTCGAAAAATTATTAATTTTTATATCAAACGGGTCGAAATCTTTAAACTGCGAATAGTAAGTTTTAGTTAGGCTTAAAATTTTATTCTTAAACTTATCTTCATTATTATACTGTTTATATAATAAGTTTAATTTTGAATTAATTTCTCTCATTTTGTTTAATAAATTATTTGCTTTAATATTATCAGTTATCTTGTAAAGTTTTTGCAAATTATTTTCATCCATTAGTTTCACTAATTCTTCAAATTTCAAATTGAAATTTTTTTCTCTATTTAATTTTTCTTTTAAAATTCTTTGTTCTTCTTTTACCTTTGCTCTTAATTTTATTTCTTTTTGTCTTTCTTCTTGTATTTTCGCTATTTCATCGCTCGATAATTTTCTTGAAAATTCATAAATTTTTTTTCTAATATTTTTATCTTTAATAGTTATTATTTCTACATTATTAGTGATTCTTGTTTCTAATATTAACTTACTGCCTTTTAATTGATTCTTTAAATGGTTTAACAAATTAAATAGCTCTTCCCTATCATTATCTTCTAATGCTTTTAAAAGTTGAGTTTTAAAGGAGTCACTTTCCGAATCATCTGTTAAAATTGAAATTAATTTCTGGTTAATTTCATTATTCCTAAATCTGATTAAAGCTCCTGCTGCAACTAAACGAATTTTCGTATTTAGATCATATAACAATATTGTTAACTTTTTTAATGCTCTATTATGCTTAATTATTCCAAGAGCTTCTATGATCTTTATAATAATTTCTTCAGTAGCAGAATGTTTGTCTTTTTCTATATATTCTTGTTCTAAAAATTTTAAAATTGTATCAATTACCTTGTCTTTATCAAAATATGTTAAAGCTTCAATTAAATCTTTTTTGAATTCTATTTCTTCTTTATAAGAATAACGTTTCCAATCTCTTTCATTTATTACTTTTTCTATCGCCATTAGCGCAGATTCACCTCCAATTCTAGCCATTGCCACAGCAGCTTCACCACGTATGACACTATCTTCATTGTTATCAAGTAAATAATTAATCAATAATTCATTCACAGAATCGTCTCCTATTTGCCCAATTGCCCAAATCAAACATCCTTTAAAATTGATAAAAACAATATTTTGTTTTATTACTCTCAATAAATATTTTAATGCTCTTTTATCTCTAATATTACCAATTGCAATAGCTGCTTGTATTCCTATATTGGGAGATTCATCAATTAATTTTTTTAGGAAATATGGTAATAATTTTGGTGATTTATATTTTGTTAATAATTTAACAGCTTTTTCTCTAATTAAATAAGATTTATCTTCAATTAATTTTATTAAAATATCGATAATTTCTTTTTTTGATAAAAATTTAGCTTTTTCAATTGTTTCAATAACTATTTTTCTCACATCTTCAGATTCATCATCATAAGCACTTATAATTGCTCTCTCTGATTTTTCATTTCCTATATTTTTTAATTCAGAAAGCACTTTTAATTTTTTATTTTCATCTTCACTATGTAATAAAATTTTTTGCAAATGTGAAATACGATTAAATTGTATATTTTCTTCATCAATTTGTATGTCTTCTTCTAAAGATTTTTTTATTTTTTTAGAGCTTATCATAAATTTTAATTCTGATGAAAAATTATCAAAAAATGAAAGTATAGAATCTAAAGGCGAATCTTTAAACTTAATATTAAATTCATCTTCAATCTCTTCAATATATTCTATTTTCCAGCGCTGATCTTCAATATAATTTATCAATTTTGCTAGAAAAAGGATTGACAAAGCATTTTTATCTTCTTCCTCTGCATTTTTTTTAGTCTTTTTAAACTTTTGTATTGCTTTTATACCAGCAATATTAAATAACTCTAACGCTTTATTTAAATTTCTCATTTCAAAATAAGCAATTCCTTGCCCTATTAAACAATCTATATTATTTTTTTGAATTTTAAGTACATTTTCAAAATAATTTAATGCATTATTAAAGCTTCGTGTTTCTAATAAACAAAACCCAATTTTCATTTGACTATTTACAGGATCTTTTTCTAACGCTAGTTTATAATATTTAATTGCATTTTTGAAATCTTTCAATCCTCGATAAGCATCTCCCAATCCCATAAGACAGTTAGTATCTTCGGGTTGAATCTCAAGAGCTTTCTGAAAACACTCAATTCCTTCTTTATAATGTCTTTTATAATAAGTCTCTTTAACATTATTAATAGTTTCAACTTCTCCTAATATATCATAAGATATATATATAAAACCTTGATTATACCAAGACTGAAAATCTTGTGGATCTATTTCAGTAACCAATCTAAAAAATTTTATTGCCTTTTCAAATTCTTTGTTTTTAGTATATTTTAGTGCCATATTAAATAATTGTTTTTTATTATATCTCCTCTTAAGAAGATTTTCTTCTTTTATTCTTTCTTCATCTAACTTTTTATAAATTTCATCCCAAGGGTCTTTATGAGACATTTTAATTTACACGTTTATCATTTTTTTTCTAAATTTATAAAATAATTTTTATAACCTTGAAAGTAATTCTTCAATTTTTTTTAACTCTTCAAAAGCTTCATTTATAAAAATTTCAACTTGTTTCTTTTTTTTATTATACTCCTCTAAAGTGATTTTATCATGTAATAATTTATTTTGTAATTCCATTTTTGAGTCCTTTAATTCTTTTAAATAAATTTGAATCTCTGTTTTCTCCTGAATGAGATTATCTATATCATTTTGCTTTAGAAGTATTTTTGTTTTAAACTTTTCTTTATTAAATGTTAATAAATTTTCTATATCTTCAGGTACCTTTATATCTATAACATTAAAAGACTCAATTTCTAATCCATACATTAAGAATTCATTTGATATTTTAGATGTAATTAAATTGATTATTCGTTCTCGGTCTTCTAATAGTATTGAAAAAATATTATATTCTTTGAATATATCTCTTAATGATGTATGTAAGAGTGTATTTATCCAATCTCTTAAATCTATAACACACCATATTTTCTTTCCTGCTACAATATCATTATAAAAAGTTTTACAACCACGAATCCTTAATTTCATATCCCCAAA
>CAZVTX010000035.1:4815-17602 GCA_964629395.1 uncultured archaeon | reverse complement strand
TAGGAAATTATTTGAAAATTCAAAAATTTTTTATTTTTTAGAGTATTTTTCCTCATAATTTCTATATTTTAGATTAAATTAAAATCGAACTAATGCTTATGTCGGTCAATAAATTAGAAATTCTCGGAATGGAAGGAGTTATAGCAAATTATAGGCGTGGACGACATACTGTACATCCAAAACATTGCATTATATACTTTCCAAATATAAAAACAAGAAAAGAAGCAAATAAACTGATCGGAAGAACTGTCGTCTGGTATTCTCCAACGGGAAAGGAATTAAAAGGAGTAATTACACGGGCACACGGAAATAATGGTGCAGTTAGAGCCCATTTCAAAAAAGCGGGTGTCCCTGGACAAGCTCTCGGTCAAAAAGTAAAAATTATAAAATAATATAGAGTAACCAATCTTAATAATTGAAAAAAATTTCATTTTTACTTATTCTATTGCTAAGTTCACAAAATATATAAAAAAATTTATTATATTCTAATTTTAAAGAGAGAATTTTAAAAATGATTATTTCATGGAATTTCTTTTAAGATCTGAAGTAGAAGCACGAGATCTCAAAAAACTATATTTAAAAAAAAGGATTTTTTGTCCAAAATGCAAAAAGACTCAAGTGAAAAAAGTTTTTGAGAATCCTTTATACAATAAGTATATTTGTTGGAATAAGAATTGTCCAAATAAAAATAATGAATTTGCGGTCATTAATAATTATATTGAAAATGAGGAAAAATTAAAATCTAATAGATGTGAATGTGGAGGATTAATAATTAAAAATTTTAATGAGATTGGTAATGAAAATCCAAAAATTAGATTTAAATGCACAAATGAAGATTGTTTTGAATATAATTTTGAATATATTTATGATTTAGCCGAAAAAAAATGGCATAAAGAAGAAATACTTGAAATGTCCAAATCTCAATACATTCATTGGTATCTGTATAGGCGTCCTGCCCAATATGAATTTAAATTAATAGATGATTATCTAATAGAACAAAATTTTAAATTAGTTAAAGAAAATGATGAGAGAGATACTTTAGATTATAGAAAATTTCTTGAGGATAAATCCTGCATCCATATTAAGCTTTCAATTAAAAAATGGGGCTTCGGAATTCACGGACATAAAGATATTGAAATTCATTCTAAAGCAAAATTTGACAACCAAACCTTAATAGAATTATCGAAACTTTATTTATTACTTAAAAAAGAAAAATATGGAAAATGTTTTTTATTACCAAGAGAAATTATAAAATATAAACGCTTCCTCAAATATAAAATAAAAGATTAACATTTAATCGGAGATTTTTGGAGATATACAAATTCCATAATATATCAGAATTGCACCAGGAATAATAATAGGATAAAAAATTGAAAAAATAAAACGGATTTCAAGAATGTTAAGATAATTAGCAATTCCAACCGTAATCGGCACATAATAAAACATAGAAATCCCTAAAATAAAATATCTTAATTTTTTTATTAAAATCGGATTTGAAAATTTTCTGTAAAGATTACCTACATTATAATATGTTAAAAGTAAAGAACCTAAAATTAAACTTAAAAAAATAGAAACAAAAGAGAAGCTCCACTTAGGATAACATTGAGTGCCATTTTGAGGAATGTAAACATTAACAGCATTAGGTATTAATAGTAAACTCAGACAAGGAATAAGATATAAAAAAAATAATAATAATGTTTTTTTTATGGAGTATTCTTTTGAAGGATCCAGGTAAATGATTGCAAATACCAGAAAAAATACACCTAAACAAATGAAAAAAGCCGTTAATCTATTTAAAAAATTGACTAATTCTTGAAGACTATTATCACTTATAGGAGCATAAATAAAATTAATTATTAAGCCTACATCAATAGTAAAGAAAAAAATCGAAAAAAATTGATTTACCTTATCATCCTTATTTCTGAGAATTATTTTTATACCAAAAATAAAGAAAGATATACAAATAGTTAAAAAAATGCAATATACTATGAAAATTCGTATAGGATCCATAAATAATTATAATTGACTTCTTGGATTGTTAAATTATTTTTATTTTAAACAATTTTAAATTTTTCTTTTAGGAAAAAGTAAGATTACGTAATAAATAACTTTAAAAGTCGAAAAGATATTAAAATAATAAGTAAAATTTCATATTTTACTTAAAGGGTTGGGGTAATAATTTGTCGAAGCATGATGTTTTTTCAGTTTATGATGTAGAAGAATCCGGAGACTTAAATGAAATAAATATAGAGCCCAGCGAACTTCAATTTTATTTAGATCCAGAGAAAGTTCTTATAATTGTGAGCGAAGAAGTTAGGAGAATCTATCTTTGGAAAGGAGCTAAATCTTCTGTGAAGAAACGGTTTTTAGGTTCAAGGAAGGCTTCGGAAATTCAAGGTGAATTAATGAAAAACGGACATCATAGATGTAAAATTTTATCAATAGATCAAGGAGATGAACTTGAGGAATTTTTAAACCAATTCGGATTAGAATCCATGGAAGTTAAAGAAAAGCTTGAAGATATGCGTTATATTAGAAATAAGGAAAGAGAAGAACAAAAAATAAAAGAACTCCTTGAAACCAGGAAAATCTTTAAAGAACCTTCAAAATTAGAAGAAATTAAAAAAATTCTTGACAAGGATGAGAAAATATTATGGATTAAAAGCTCTAAAATGAAAGTATCAAAAAATTGGGCTAAAAATTTAATGAAAGATAAAAGATATAAAGATCGACTCAAAAATATTGCTAAAGCCGAGGATATTGAGGAAAAAGAATATGAGAATCGCTATGTAGTGACTAATAAAAGAATCTTAGTCAACAGTAAATTAAATTTACTTTATGATTTTTCTGGCATTCCTGAAAGAATTTTTGGTCAAGAAGGAGATATCGCCTATATCATGCTTGAAGGCTTAGATTCATTTGAAATCGAAAAAAATAAAACAAATTACTATGTATGGATCAATTCAGAGCCTATAAAGAAAGGTGCAGGAGTTTTTCTTTTTGAAGGATTAACACAGGAAGAATTGGATAAATTATTAGATGTTTTTGCGGTTGTATTTCCTTACAGACCACATATTGAAAAGAATATTAAGATAAAATTTGAAAAAAGAGATTAAAGTCTTTTTTTATCTATTTTTTATGTTATAATTGTTTATTCAATTAATCGATGTACCATATCTTTGATGTTTCTGCTAACTAAATATAATTGTATATTACGGGCACCACCTATGATTTCTTGAACCTTGCTTACTTCTAGAGCTTTATCTATCCTTAAACTATCCGTAAAGGCAATTCCGCCGCAGAGCTGTTGGACTTCATAAGATAATTTATGTGCCAAATTTGAAGCCAGAAATTTAGTTCCAGAACTAAATGCTGCATTATATTTTATAAATTTAGGGTCATGATATTTTATAGTTTTGATATATTCAGTAGCAGTTCTAATCCCTAAATCCGTAGCAGCCATTAATTCTGTAAATAATTGCGTTATTGGAAAAGATACTGCTTGAAAATCATATATAGGCTTTCCGAATTGCCTTCTGAAATTAGTATATATAAGAGCCGTAATTGCAGTTAACCAGCTAATTCCTAAACTTGAACCGATTATTGCATCTCTTTCTGCCACTAATCCGGAAAATAATCTTTCATATCCTTTTCCTTTTTCTGCTAAAATATTTTCTTTTGGGATTTTCACCGAATTGAATATTGTTTGACCGATATGGACTCTAGGAATTGACTGAACTCCGAGCCTATGAGTTTCTAAACCTTCAAAACCTCTTTCAGCAATTACTTGATACATTGTTCCCCTCGGATTATCAACATCAGAAACACCATATACAATAAAATAATCTGCTACAGGACCATTTGTTGTAAAAACTTTTTCACCGTTTAAAATTATATAATCTCCAAAATATTCAATTTTTGTTTGCATATTTACTGCATCAGAGCCATGATGTCTTTCCGTAATACAAATACAGCCTACTTTTTTACCGGAAAGAACTTCTTTTAAGATATCAGAAAGATGACTATTTTCCTCCAAAAGTTCTGATTGAAAAATAGGATTTGTAAAAATGACACCAGAGACAACTCTGGCAAGATCTAATTCAGGGTCTATTATAGAACATGCCATTGCAAGAAGGAGCTCATATCTCATGCCAAAATGTTCTGAATCTCCGTAAGGATTAAGTCTCTGCATATAATTTTTTTTACCGAGAATCGGGAAAAGTTCATAGACATCGTTATTAAGATTGATTTTAGGTTCAACTTCTTTAAGAAGAAATTCTTCTAATTCTTCTAAAAACTCTTGCTCCTCTTTTGTAATTAGGGGAATAATGAAATTATTGAATATTTTATAAATATTTTCGGTAGATAATTTATCTTTTATATTATCTTCTAAAAGATCCACGCCTGTAATTTTTTTTACCATATTTAAAAGAAGAATTTATTGTATTTATATTGATAATACACGAATGATATTGCTATTTTTGTATTTGAAAATACGTTATTTTTTCGTTAAGCGATTTAAGGTTATTAAAGTTAAAAATAGGTTAGGTATATCATAAAAATGTCAGATTCTATTTTTCAATTGTGTAGATTTTGTCAACGGAATGTTAAACTTACATATTATTGCGAGAGTTGTGGAGCTAGTTGCTGTTCTGATTGCCTAAATGAAGAAAGGTCAGATTATTTTATTTGTCAGGATTGTGAATCTAAGAATATTATAAAACAGAATGGGATAAGGATATGTGGAGATTGCGGAAAAGATAATATCGTAAAAATATCTCAACATGTAAAATCATGTCCTAAATGTCATTCGCATCAAATAATCAATATTTATGAAAAGCGGGAAGAATTAGAACAGAGATTTTTAGAATTGATAAAGGAAACCCGCTCATTTTTGAAACCTTTTCAAGAGATTATAAATAAGTTATATATTTTGAGGGAGAAAATTAAACAAGCAAGAGATCCTCCGATTCGATGTTATCATTATCCAAGAATGGAATCCGAGCTTTTTGATCTGTTCAAAACTATAATTTACATAAAGGATAATTTACTTGAAAAAATTAATATTCACTTTCAACACTTAGGGTTAAATAAAGAGTATTTTTTTGATATTCATAATCAACCTAATTCCAACATTCGTATTATAGAAGGGATATTAGAGAATCTGTATAGAGGATGCGATGTAATTAATGAATATATTGGTAATAACTTGAGTTTAATAAATACTCATATTGAAAAATTACAACAAAATCTTAAATTCATAGAAAAAATTAATAAGAAATTTTTAGAATATAAAAGATTCTTAAATTTAGCAGAAAAAGAAAAACCTGTTTTTGCAATACGTTGTAAATTACAAAATGGAATGAATACTCAAGATTCTTTCAAAAAAAATCGGGGAATTTTATTTATAACAAATTTTGATTTAACTTTCATTCATGAACACGGATTATTTAAGAAAAAGCAGGAAAAAATCTTTAAAGCCCCAGTAGCAGACTTGGTTAAAATTTATGAAAAAGGAACTTTTTTCAAAAAACTTTATATCGAATTTCCTTACGGTAAATATGAATTTTCTCTGAATTCAGAAGCAATACCTAAAGTTATTGATTGGATTCTTTTAGCCCGTTCTTTTGATGAGCAAGTAATTTATGACGAAGTCTCGGCAAGAAAACTTTGTGAAATTAATTTAGATCTTAATGATTTGTCAGATTTTATCGAAGAGGGAATAATATCTTTCTTTAACATTAAATGCCAATATAATAAAAATAACCAATTCTCAAATGATAAATATTCTTTTGAAAAAAATGAATCATATTTTACACATGCGGACCATTTCTCTCATAATACTTTTGCAAATCAAGATTTACAGCAATTCGGTAATGAAAATCAATATAGAGAATCTTATAATTCTCAATATAGAAATTATAATACCATGCAAACTCAATTTTCTAAGAATTATAGACAGGGAAATAATTTTGTTGATATAAATAGAACTTCAAATTTTAAAAATCAGCAACCAATCTTTCACGATAATAAGGAAAAAAATACATTCAATTATAGAAATAGTTATAATTTTAAAAGTAACTTCGGGAGAAATCCTGATTCTTTTCATATAAATAATATGCAGAGCCGTAGACTTCGGGAGAAATATAATATAAATTATTATGATGACCTTACACCTGAAGAAAAATTAATTCTCATGAAAAGATTAGAAAAAGCTCAAAAATATGGTTATAAAACAGAGTTTGGATTTAATACTAATAACTTCCCTTCTATAAATCAACAACAGAGAACATATAAAAACCTAAACGAGATAAATACATCTTTTACGCATTTTACCGATAGACACTTAACTGACTTATTTGATCGAAATCGAACTGTATATCCACAGCAAAACAATATTTCACCACCTCCTTATGAAATACCAGGTAAAAATTTCGATGAATTTAATTATTTTGGCAATAAACTCGATGAATTAAAACGAGAGAGATACGGACTTCGTGAAACTTTAAAACAATTAGATGCAAAATTTAATGCAGGATTAATTTCTGAGTATGAATATTTTAGAAATTATAAGGAAATGCAAAAGGAATTATATTCAATAGAATCACAAATTAAATCTATAGAAAACCGTTTTAAAGAAAATCAATTTTATACCTAACCTATTTAATTTAGTTTTTCTTTTTCTATTTTATGAATAAAGAAGGATTATTTACAACAATCGTAGGTAGCTTTCCGCTTCAAAATAATATGGAAAACATGAAAAAGGCTTTTATTGATGAAATAGAAGCGGGTATAGATTATGTTTGCTATCCTCAATTAGTTAATATGAATGCACAATTTTTAAAACCACTTTCTGAACTTATAGATGCTATAAAAATTGAGAATAAAAAATTTTATTTAGTAGATGAATTTAAAGCACCAAAGAAATTGATCGCTCTTGAATATGGACAGTTTATAATAGATTTTTTTGAAAAAAATCCCGAAATGAAATCCAAAATTAAAGGTACTAAGGCGTGTTTAACAGGCCCATTTACTTTAGCAAGTGAATTAATTTTAAGAGGTAAAATAGCCGATAATGTTGATACAAGAATCTTTAAGGAACCACGAGGCGTTGTAGTTGATTGGATTGTAGAAGAATTAGCAGAATTAATGAAAAATATCGGAGAAGCATATAATTCTATGGGAATTGATATAATTTCAATGGACGAACCAATATTAGGAGTTTTAGTTGGCCGAAAATCCTATTTTTATGATGAGGATTTTATTATTGAGATGCTTAATAAAGCATTATCCGGAATTAGAGAATTTCCTTCCATTCATGTATGCGGCAATGTGAGCCCTCTTTTAAGGGATATTTTACTTAAAACTGATGTTAAAATACTTGATCATGAATTTAAAACCAATGAGAGAAATTTTGAAATATTTCAGAGAAAACATTTTGAGAATACTGATAAATATCTGGCTATGGGCGTTGTCCAAACTAATGTATCATCTAAGGGCAGCAAAAATATTTCTGATTATGTTGAATCTGTTGAAGAAATAAAAAATTTTATTGAAAAAGGTATTAAAATTTACGGAAAAGAAAATTTAGTTATAAAGCCCGATTGCGGCTTTGGAGGCTTGAGAGGAACTTTTAAAGAAGCTTTTGCCTATGAGATTGCAATAAATAAGTTAAAAAATATGGTTAAAGCTGTAAAAGAATTAGAATAAATTACTCATCTAAATTTAACTCTTCTCTTAATTTTTTAATCTCGTCCTTTACTTCATCAGCACTTTTTTCATGTATATCCTCAAATTCTACATCAGTTTCCGTTATATACTGGTCTTCTGAAGGTGGCGCGCTCGGCAGAGCCCCGCTAGTCTCTAATAAGATTTCGGTCTCTAATTTATCCAATTCCTCATCAGTAACCTCAATTCCATGATCTAACTCTATATCTGCCCCCGTACTTTCCATGGCTTCTTCTATCATCATTCCGTATTCCCTTGCTTCTTCTATATTTGCTGCAACAACATCAGGCGGTGCTTGAGTAGCTAAAGATTCGAGAATCTTTTTGGCTAAGGAAGTTACTTTTTGCCTTTGCTGCATTTTGACGCCTAAATTAATAACTCTTATGAAATATTCAAAATTAGTAATTGTTCGATTATTACTATCTATATCTTGCTGGTATTTCTTATATTGTGCTAAATAGTTACGTGCCCTTTCTCTTTCACCCCTCTTTAAAGCAACACCAGCATTATGTCTTGCAATCTCCGCTTTTTTACTTAAATTTTTGGAGTCAATTCTTAAATCCCGAATCTGTTTTTTTAACTCGGTAATAACGAAATCAATTTCTTGACCCTTACCTTTTTTCGGAAATAACTTTTTTTTCATTCCCAATTCAAAATCAACCTTACTTAAGAGAAATTATTATTTTTCGATATTTTTATAATAATTATAAACTTTCCTATTTAAAAATTTAATTTGATTAATAAAATATATGATTAAAATAATAGAATTAATTAAAACAATTTAATGAAGTATAGTCCAAATTTTGATGTGATATGAAAAAAATAATATTAGATTTTTCTAACAAAGGGGATAATTTTAAAGAATTAGTTCAAGAGGCTTTTAATGTTAATCTTTTACATTTTCTAATATCAAAAGATACTTATCAAGAATTTGAGAAAATAGAGAGGATTCAAACATATTCTATGGTTTCAGAAATTCCGGCTAATTATATAATATATAAGGATAAAGAAATATTAGAGAAAGCCAAATCAGAATCAAATTCTCAATATGGTATAGGATACTATAAAGAACTAAAAGATAAAGAGGATGAGAGAGAGATAGTTCATATTGCTAAAACAGGATTAGTTGATTTCATTATTGTTTCAGCAAAAGATTGGAAAATTATTCCTTTTGAAAATTTAATTGCCGAGCTGCATTCTAATGAGACGGAATTAATCGCAGAAGTAAATGATATAAAGGAAGCAGAACTTATGTTTAAAACACTCGAAATTGGTGTAGATGGTGTGCTAATTACTCCTAAAACCCCTAATGATTTGATAGATTTGAGAAATTTGATCCAGAAGGGATTTTATATAGAATTAACGAAAGCAAGGGTTAAAAATATACAAGAAATTCCTGAGGCAGAGAGGGTTTGCGTAGACACAACTTCTTTATTACATCCCGGCGAGGGGATGCTTGTAGGAAGTACGGCTATGGGTTTTGCATTAGTCCATGCAGAAGTATTCGAAACTCAATTTGTAGCTTCACGTCCATTTAGAGTAAATGCCGGAGATGTGTCTGCCTATATAATAGTACCTGATGAAGATCCTGATAAAACTTATCGAACGAAATATTTAAGTGAATTAAAAGGAGGAGATAAAGTTATTGTAGTTAATACAAGCGGATATGCTAGAATTGTTTCAGTTGGAAGAGTAAAAATCGAAACTCGCCCCATGTTAAGGTTTGAACTCGAAGCAATTAAAAATGATAAACAAATACCAATCAGCTGTATATGTCAAAATGCTGAAACAATACGACTTGTTGATGCTAATGGTAATGCTAAATCTGTTGTCGATATTAAAGAAGGAGATGAAGTTTTAATCCATATTGGCCCAGGAGCAACCCATTTTGGCACAGCTATAAAAGAAACAATAATAGAAAAATAAATCTAATAAAAAATAAAAAATAAAAAATTCGAAAAAAAATGATTTAGTAAAAAATAATTTTAATTTTTCTTATTTTCTCTACTTGTTCTCTCTTTTGAAATCAAATTTCGTTTTTTTTCTTCTAATTCTGCTTTTTTATCTATTTTATCATCTTTAAGTTTTGTATTTTTATCCTTTTGGCTCTTCTCTTTTTTTTTTCTTTTTTTCTTTTCCTTTTCCTTCTTTTTCTTCTTTTTTTCTTTTTCTATTTCTTTTTCATTTTCTTCCTTAGGTTTATAACCTTCGGGAAAAAGATTCGTTAAAGCATGAGGAGTTGTATCATATCCGTGCTTTTCCATTATTTTATATAATTTTTCACAATTCCATTCTTTTTGGGAATCCATTACCTCAATTGCTAATAAAATATATGTAAATGATGTAATGAACGGCAAGCCCCAGAATAAAGTAACCACCACAAAAGTACCGAAAATATTAAAAGCAACATTTTCATTAGTAAAGAATCCCGAAAAATCAACATTAAGAAAGAACATACCAAATGTAATAAGTGCCGACATTCCTGCCATACCTTTGATAAAGGAAAGTGCCCATATACTTATCGGTTCAATATCTCCAGGTTTTCTATGTCTTTTAGGCTCTGCAAAATATACAATCCCCGCATCATCCAACAGATAATTCCCGCTTATTAGGAAACTAAACACTAGAAAAGTAAATATCATAGGAATTGTACATAACCAGAGATATCCTACTAAGAATTGGAAGAATTCATTACCGCCGAATGTGTCGAATGATTGAGGATAACCTAAAATTGGTGCTAATGTATTATAAATATAAAATCCTATTGCAATTGAAAGTAATGTTGGCAAAATAACCCTTTTAATTTTATTAATGTTCCCTAATTCTGTTTTATCACCTAAATCAAGGACAATAATTTCATGATGGTATGCTTTAGTTATTTTAAACATAAGATTTCTGAGTCTTATAAATAGAAATGCAAAATTTGGTGCAAATTTATTATATATTGCAGCTGTAAAAGGAAGTAAGGCAAACCAAAGGATTGAAATTATCAAGAAAGATAATATCATTATCGTCATAGAATAATTGAGAAGTAATGTGGAATTAAATATATTTAAAACACCCAGAAATAAGCCAAATGTAATTCCTATTAAAGCAATGAAGATAGATATAATTATGAAAGAAAAGCGGCTTCTTTTATATCCTTCTTTAATGTTGAATTGAAGTTGACGTATTTTAATAAATAGGAAAATTAATCCTAATATTAAAATCACCAAAAGTAAAATAAATAAAGGAAAACCCAATGGTATGTATGGAGATAAGAAAAGTGGAACTGGGTCTTGAATATTTAGAGAGAAAATTGAGCCACCATCTGTAAAGAAAAGATTCTCTATATTATCTTTATCAATATCCCCTAGGAGAAAATATCGCTCAAAGCTATTAGGACCTCTTTCAAAGTTAATTATACCGAATTCTTTTTCATAATTTAATGAACTTCTGATTATATATCTATGAACCTCTTGAGTTCCTAAAGTTGTTTGGATTGTTTCTACACTTATTAAATCATTTATACCATCATCATCAAAATCATGATTTATAGGTAATATTGTTCCTGTATCGGAATCAATTTCTTTTTTCCAGATATTTTCAATATTATTTGCTGTAATTTTATAAATCGAATAATAATGTAAATTCCAATCTGAAGATCCACGACTATAAATAAAAAGATATAATTCATTATTGTTGGACCTATCTGAATTTATAATTTTTGCAAACTCAACGTTTTGTTCATTAATTTCAATAGAATTTATGAGTTTACCATTTTTTCCATTTATAAGGAGGATTTTCTCTCGTGTAAAAATTAGTATCTCAGATGTTTTGTCAGAATTAAAATCTTCAATAACTTTAAAGTTGAGAAGATCAAAACCAGTATTATTAAAATATATCATCTTACTAAAACTATAATTTGAAGCAGAAAGGTTGATTAAACCAAAATAATTAGAACCAATTAAAAATAATTGAGGTTTATTATCATAATCCAATAAATGAATTCCAGGGCACTGAATCAAAAATAGATAACCATCAGCAGTATCGGGTAGTAGTAAGGATTCTTTTAGGGTCCCATTTATGTAATAACCCTTCACATAATATAGATATGTATCCAAAGTGGAAGAATAATTTACTTCCAAAAAGATTAAATCTTCTAAATCATCATTATAATCATTTAAAACAACTACATTCTTTAAGAAATTATTTGTATAACTGCTTACATTATCTAACCTTTTACCATCCTTCCCGCTTAATATAAAATTTTCAAATGAATTTCTTTTTAATTTAAGACTATCATCTTCAAAACATTCAGCCACACCTTTACAAACCAATAAATCTTTAAAATTATCCTTATTAACATCATTGATTTGATATAATTTAATAACGGGATTATCATATTCATTTTCCCAAATTATAGAACCATTTTTACCATTTAATAAAACAACTGCACCAAAATCAAGTTTATCTTCTTTATCATCTTTCCATGATTTATATTCTTGATAAATATTTACAATAATATCATCAACTCCATCTCCATTAACATCTTCAAATCTCTGCATTTTTAATTCAAATGGAGTCTCTGTATATTTATCCCAGCTCCATCCATTTATGATTTCCATTTGCGTAATTAATGTTAGACCTAAAGAACCAAATATTATCATTGAAATACTGAATAATATAAGATTAATTGAAGTTTTGCGAGGTTTTTTTGTGTCTTTATCTTTCATTCTTAAAAAATACCTTAAATTTATGAATTTTAATAATTTTAAATAAATATTATATAAATTAATATTATAAAAATCTTATTTACAACAAGTTATAAAGCAATCATGACATCATTTTGGGCACCTATTTTGCATATATATCAGCCCCCAACACAAGAACTAGAAATTCTTAGGAGAATAAATAAAGAATGTTATATCCCATTATTTTCAATAATAGAAAAATTTGACATCTCGAAATTTTGTCTTAATATAAACGGTGTTTTAATAGAATTATTAAGAGAAAACGGATTTGGTGATACGATAGAATTACTAAAAAATCTGGTTGCTGAGAATAAAATAGAGATTAC
>CAZVTX010000035.1:0-4805 GCA_964629395.1 uncultured archaeon | reverse complement strand
CGGGAACGGCTAAATATCATCCAATACTCCCTTTAATTCCAGAAAAAGAGGTAAAACATCAAGTTCAAATCAACGAAGAATTAAATAGGAGAGAATTTGGTGATCGTTGGAAAAGAAAAGGATTTTTTCCTCCGGAATTAGCAATATCACCAAAATTATTAAAATATATAAAAGAATTAGGCTATAAATGGGTAATATTAAGCGGAATTTCTTGCCCCGAAAGTTGGCCTTATGATAAGATTTATATTTCCCCAAATAATTTAATTCTTTTTTTCAGAGATGATATTTTAAGTAATAAAATAGCATTTAAAGACATCAAACCAAAAGATTTTATAAAAGCATTAAAGGAGACTTTTTTACCAGAAAAAGCAGAAATTAATAAAAAAACTAAAGATATTAATCGCTATTTTATTACAGCCTTGGATGGTGAGACTTTTGGTCATCACATTCCTAAATATGAGGAGACTTTCCTGGAAAAAACTTTGGAATTAATTTCTGGGGAAGAAAATATAAGAATAGTTTTTGTTTCTGAATTAGAGCAATATTTTCCGATATATTCAAGAAAAATAATACCGAGGTCAGCAAGTTGGAGTACCTCCTATGAGGATTTAAAAAATGGAATACCATTCCCTCTCTGGCAGCATCCGGATAATAATGTGCATAAATATTATTGGAAAATAATGAAAAGTTTAAATAATTTAATGAATTTAGCCGATAATCTGGATCTGGCAGAAGATTGGAATGTTGAAAATTATTATAATACTGCACGTTGGTTTTATGATAAAGCATTACATTCATGTCCATTATGGTGGGCAAACCCTCAAAATGGTATGTGGAGTCCTAATTTAATATATAAAGGAATAGAGCTTTTAATGAAAGCAGCACTAAATGCCCAACTTGCATTAGTTTATGCTGGAGAAAAAGACGGAGATGGATATTTTGATTCAATATCATATTATCATGGACTATTATTAATGGAATTATACGATGTTACCAAAAAAATTCTAAAGAAAAAGTATTAAGTTATTTTTTAAGTAAATCCTTGATTTTGTCCTTCCATAATTGAAGATCTTTTACAAGCCACGCAACTGAGTCAATTTCTCCTCTTTCATTCTTGAAAATTACTTTAAGGAGAGGTCTTAATTTTGTTTTTTTTAAATGACTTTTAACGACTTCAATATTTAAAATATCATTAATGAGGATCTCAAACCTCCTTTTTGGAAGGAATAATTCAAAAATCAATTTAGAATTTGTGAGAATTAAGACACCATTTCCCCTCATTTGAGCAAGACCGCGGGATTCTTGACCGAAAAAATTAGCGAACTTATCAATTGCAATAATTTCTTCAGAAGAGAAATTTTGGAGAATTTTATTAATTCTTTTTTTAAATAACTTCATTTTAACCATTCAATTTTGCCATTATCATCATACTTACCCCATTTTTTAACGGCTTTTCTCTGAGCAATTATATTTTTCTTAGGGGTTCCGAGTGAAGAATTTTGTGGATATTCATATATCGCCAAGCCACCCTCATTATTTCCAACTTCTTTAATGTAATATTTAATTTCTTCTTCGACTTCCTCAGGAGTGCCTTGTGTATATGTTGATTGAATGTTTGAGCTAAGCCAAAAAGCAATTTTTCTCTCTTCTGCAAAATGCTTAAAATTTTCAACACCCGTCATATGAGGGCTATCAAATTCTAAAACATCAACGCCGATGTCTATTAGAGGTTGAATTAAATCATAGATTTCTCCGCAAGAATGTAAAACGAAATCCATTCCCAAATCATGAGTAAGCTTTATTATTTTTTCATACCTAGGGGCTAAAAATTTCTTAAATAACCTCGGACTTATAAATGGACTTTTTTGGGTTCCTAGATCATCTGCAATCACAATTGCATCCAAATGGGGATAATATTCCTTATATTTTTCAATATGAGTTAAATAAAATGGGAGAATCTTATCAAAAAGCATATGAGCTTGTTTTGGATTTCTTCCGAGGTCAACTAAAAAGTTATTGAAGCCTCTAATATGACAACATCTATGGAATAAGCCATCTGCTCCCATACTACCCAAGACATATTTTTTTTTACCGAGTGCATGAAAAATTCCACTTTTCGCGAATCTATAACGCGAATCATCATTAGCATCAGGAATTTCTAAATCATCAAGATTATCCCAACCATCTTGTAATGGGCCCTTAATAACATGTCCCATAGTTTTATCCTTATTTTTCATTCCTGATGATTGCCAGATTACGCCCCATTCATCGATACTTTTATGCGGATAATTCCACCATTTTCTTGGATAACCTAATTTTTTTCTAATACTTTTATTCCAACTATATCCTAACCATCTAAAAATGGGATTTGAATATGTTATTGCCCCTCCCATAACATGAGGAGGATATTGAGTCGGCTGCCATGAACGAGGTTCAATATGAATAACAACAAAAAAATCAGATTGTAGAGAAATACACGATAATGGAACACGATCGGGTCTATTAAAATGGAAAGCTCGTTTTACCCGCTCTTTTGAATTCATAGATATTTCCTCTTTAATTATTCTATATTTAAAAGATAAGGATAAATTATAAAATTTTTATTTTACTTTTAAATTAAAAGAGGATTTAATTATTCTCTAAAAAATTTTAAAAATTACGCAGAAAGATGCTACAGCATGTCAAATAACGATAAAAAAACAGTAAAATATTGTGTTCATTGTGGTGCAAAAATTATCGGGGAGCAAACTTATTGTCCTAAATGCGGAAAATTAATACTTCAATTAAAGCCCTCAAGGGAAGAAAAAGAGGTAATAAAGTCTCATTCTGAAATTATTTCTGAGCGTAACGGTGAGATTGTGCGCAAATGCCCTGGTTGCGGATCAATAATAACATCAACAATTTTAGAACAATGTCCTATATGTGATGCTATTTTAGAAAAAATTCCCAAAGAAAAATTACAGAAAGCAAAAACTTCCGGATTTATTTTTACATCAAAAAAATTAGAATTAGAAAAATCATACGAAATTCAGCCAGGTTCTTGGAATATCAAAGAAGGTTTGAATATCTTTGCAAATTCTATTTTAATTTATATTACCGTACAATTGTTATTATATATGTTCTTATATATTAGATTTGGTAATCCTGAAACAGGGGTTATTGAATTTAATATTTTCACAATTATTTTGAGTCAAATTCCTGCAGCTATTTTTGGTTTATTTCCAATATGGTATATATATGCAAATAATCATAATATTGAAAAATTAGGTTTTACAAAAGATTATTCAAAAATATTATTATCCGTTTTTATCGGACTTGCAGGAGCATTTTGTTTATACGGTATAAATATTCTTAATACGTATATTAACACATTTCTAGCTGAATCTGGATTTTCTTTATTTGATATAGAGGATTATATTGCTGAAGAGAATAAGATAATTGCATCTGCAGATATTCAATGGTTAATATTACTTACAATTTTACTAATATTAGGATCAATTTCAGTAGAAATTGTTTTTAGAGGTGTTGTACAAAATTCATTGAAGGATAAATTTGGTGATTCAATTTACGGTAAAATAAACAGAATAATAATTGTAGCATTAATATATAGTATAATTTTTACTGTACTATATTTTCCGATAGGTTTTGTTTTTTTCTTAATGAATTTTTTGGGTTTTATTATATTAGGTGCCCTTTATGAGATAAACGGAAATATTTACAACACTATTTTCACAGGTATCTTCTATAATCTTTTAATAATTCTTTTAATAATTTTGTAAATCATCGCCAGATATATTATTATATTATTTCTCATCTAAATAATAATGAGAATTATTGATTAAAAAAATCATTTTGGCGTTCAAATCTTGAGCAAGGTTAGATATAAAAATAAAAGAACCAAAAATAATATCGTTTTCTCTATTGCTGGTGCTCATGGTGTTGGAAAATCTACGATAGTTAATTTAATGAAGCAAAAATACGAAAATAATAAAAAATTTAAATTTTTCCCCGAGAGGTATGTTAAAAATCCGCCTTTTCCTTTTGGCTCAACAAATAAACAAATTGCTTTTAGAAGTGAGATCCATTTTTTACAACAATTAATTAGAAGAAATCGTAATGTAGTCAATTTTGATAATAAATATAAAGGTAAAATCTTAATTTTAGACAGGACGCCTATATGTGTTTTGATTTATTCAAAAAGTTTGTATTTAAAAGAGAAAGATTTTCAATTAATTTATGACACTTATAAATCAATAAAATGGAGAGAAGATTATGTTATATATTTAACCGCCACTATTGAGACAATTTTAAAGAGGATTATTCAAAGAGGATCCTTAGAAAAAATTAGAAGAGAATGGAATGAGACAGAAAGAGATTACCTTAATGATATTTTAATAAATTATAAGAAGTATTTATTGAATTCAGAAGAATATAAAAACAAAGTTTTTGTAATAGATACCGATTCAAAAACTCCAGAACAGGTTGTAAATGAGATAGAATCAATAATAACCAGAATTTCGGGTTATGAATTCGATAAGACAATTAAGCAACCCCCTACACAAATGAGTATTTTAAAATTTTTGTAACATAATAAAATATATTAATATTATCTCCTATCATTAACTAAACAAATCTGAGTTTTTTATTCTAATAAAATATCACGAAAAATGTCGACTATTGAGCCTGAAATTCAAAGGAAATTGATGAATATCCTAAAAGAAGAGGAAGAAAAAACGGATTTGGAAAATTTAGCAGTATTATCCCGTGTTGGGATGAAAGTTGCAAGCTCTTCGTCCGCGGAGTTA
>CAZVTX010000034.1:2407-17718 GCA_964629395.1 uncultured archaeon | reverse complement strand
GATTTTATTGAGAATCTTTCTAAGGTAAATTAAATCCCTTATCTCATCATTAAAATTAACCTTAGCATAATGCTTTAAATCCTTATTTATACCACGATTAAGCTCCTGCATGACATGAAAACCATCAATCTGCAACGCCGAATCGGGAAAATTATCCTTAATGGCGGCAATTAAGGAAGGATTAAGGTCGCATGTAAATATAAGGGGCGAATACGGCGCCCGTTCTTTCACCGCAGATAATGTATTTCCGGCATTTTTATAATTCTCTACTCCCACCAGGTCAGTAAGTATATTCCTTTTGACAGTTTGACTGCAGACAACGATTGCACATCGTTTTTTTTTCCTATCATTCCTTTTCCTAAATTAAAATATGTCGCATCGATCGTGAGAGCTTTATATGCATCTAATGCTTCTTCAGGATCATTTCTAAATTCACTTTTCATAAAATCCTCCGTTAACACATTTATCCAGTTATAAATTGTTTTAGGCGGAACATTTACGTTAAAATATTCGCCTAAATATTCGGCAATTTTATTTCCGGAAAGATTTTTCTTAAAATGAAGTGATAATGCCGTTTGAATCACCCGCCTCGAATATTCATATTTTTTAGGATAATCGGGATGCTCGGGAACAAATACAAAACCGCAATCACCACATTTAAATGTAGCCACCTGCAACTTTATTATCTTTTTTGTATCGATATTTCCGAGCTCTGAAATTGTTCTTTTATAGCTGGATCTTATTATGAGATTTCCGCTATTGCATTGCGGACATCTTTTGGGAGCGTATTGGGCAACCGAGATCTCCGAAATTTCTGAGGATGTGTTTTTTTGAAACTCCATGAATTTGAGGGATATACAACAGTGTAATATCTACGTGATATTTTGATAGCGGATTAAATTTTTATTCATTTAAATATACGAAGAATATAAGAATTAATCCAATTTTTTAACATTTCTTAACTAAAGAGAAAATTTAATTAAAGAGATAAAAACTAATTAAATTTATGAGTTATGTTTTATGCTGTGATCTCGGCACAACGGGTTGCAAAACTGCTCTTTTTGATTTAGAATTGAATATAATTGCAAATTCTTATATGAAATACCCGCTTTATTATCCTAAGTTAGGATGGGCTGAACAAGACCCAAATGATTTTTGGAATGCCGTAAAAAACACAATAGCATCAATTATAAAGCGAGAACAAATTAATCCTAAAGATATTATTTCTTTATCATTCACTTGCCAGATGAATTGTACAATTCCCATAGATAAAAATGGGAGTCATTTAATGAATTGTATAAGTTGGCTGGATACGAGAGCAAGTGAGACAATCAGAGAGCATATGAAAGGAATAATAAAATATAAAGGGATGAGCTTAAAAAAAGTTCTTTTTTTCAAGAAGCATTCCGGCGGGGGTCCGGGAAAAAACGGAAAGGACCCAATTTCTCATTATCTTTGGATAAAGGAAAATCATCCCGAAATATATAATAAAACCTTTAAATTCCTAAGTGTAAAAGATTATATCATTTTTAAATGCACAGGCAATGCCGTAACTTCTAAGGATCTTGCAAATACAGCTTGGTTAAAAGACCCGCGCACGGATGAATATTCTGAAGCTATTTTAGAGTTTACGAAACTTGATGCTGAGAAATTGCCTGAAATAAAAAAATCAACAGATATTGCCGGAGAATTAAATTCTGATGTTGCAAAAGAATTGGGATTAAAGGCAGGAATTCCGATATTCGTTGGTTCGGGAGATTTAACGGCTGCGGCACTCGGTTCAGGTTGCATTAGAGAAAAAGAATTTATTATATGTTTAGGTACGGCTGATTGGGTCGCCGCACATGTTCCGAAAAGGATGACCGATATTCCGCATTATATCGGAACTATCGATTCAGCCCAAGATAATTATCTTTATATTTCTAAACAAGAGACGGGAGCGGCATGTTTTGATTGGATATCAGAACAATTATATCAAGATAAAATATTAAGCTATAAAGATGATAAAGAAGGGCTTTATAATTATTTGGATGATTTAGTTGAAAATATTGATGCAGGATGTAAAAATCTGATATTTTTACCTTGGCTTTTTGGAGAAAGAAGTCCTATTAATGATTCGGAAGTAAGAGGAGGATTTATTAATTTATGCCTTTATCACAAAAGAGAAGATATTTTAAGAGCAGTTTATGAGGGAATAGCCTATAATCTACGTTGGTCATTAGATCCAATCGAAAAAAAGCTCGGCAAGTGTAAAAAGATAAATATTATCGGGGGTGCTGCTAATTCAGACATTTGGTGCCAAATTATTGCGGATGTTTTAAATCGTGAAATTAATCGTGTAGTCGAGCCAGGATTTTGCGGAACAAAAGGAGTAGGAATTATATCACTTGTAGGCTCGGGAATCATCAAATCTTTTGAAGATGCAATCCCTTTGGTTAAAATTGACAGGTCATTTAAGCCAAATTCGGAAAACTTTCGGATTTATAACAAATTATATAATGAATATAAGAACATATATAAAAGAAATAAAAAATTATTTAGACGCTTAAACATTGAAAATAATACATAAAAAAATAAACTTTTAATTATTTAAATCGCGAAAATAAGCCTTTATATTCATCAAATCCTTCTTAATATCGCTGATTTTTTCAATTTCATAATCACCAATAACTTTATTAATTGCTTCCTCTACAATCTCAAAATCTCTATGTGCTGAAGGATTCGAATAAGATATTTCTTCAAAACCTTTTTCCCAAGGTTTTAATTTAGGGAGAGGATCAATATTTCGCATTTCCCAATTGATCTTTTTCTTAAATTCTTCGGTTAGAGGTTTGATGTTATACTGATTCCATTTTTTTACAACCCATTTTGCGTAATTATGGAGCTTATCGAAATCAAAAGTGAGATCTTCTTTCCATTCGAATTGATGATCCCAATTTGCCGTAGCTAAATAATTACCATTATTAATTTTTTCATACGGGAAGAATTTCCATACATTTCTATTAATATTTTCATCATTAAATGATTTTCCTTCTCCGTATTGGAAGTAAAATCCAATTGGTTTAGAATTAGCGGGTTCTTTTTCATTTATTTTAAGATATACCTCTATTTGAGAAATATCAATTGTGCTTTTAAGGATTTCTTCCTGATAAATTTTATAGATTATGTTTTTAGCTTTATTAGGATGACATTTTCCTGAAAAAACGGGGTAATAGATAAAGCAAAAATAAATTTCACTATTTTCCTTACGGCCTTCAAAAACTTCTATCCAGCATTCTAATGGTCTAATTCGCACATTAGATTTAACGTAATTCATTATAAGATAGACATCAATAAGAGATAAAACAGCAATCACAGAGATTAATAGCCAAAGATTAAAGTATATTTCTAAAAACATAATTGATAATGAAATATATATTAACATAAGTCCTGTAATAAAAAAAAAGCCAATTAAGGAATTATACGCTTCATGTTCTTTATCTTTTTGGGAATAAAGTAATGTAGGAGCATATTTAACGATATGTTCTACACTATATTTTTTAATAAAATCCTCAAAATCCAGTTTTTTCCAATCAGAGCCGGACATTATAATATTATTATATTGTAAATACTTTTATAGATTTCTTGTTTAGAATAAAAAAATAATTAAAGTTATTATTTTTAAACATATTCTTAGCGAAAATTAATAATTCAATAATCCTTATTCATTTTTAATAAAACTATTATTATTGTCAAATACGCTATGGTAGATTTTGAAAATTTTTTGAAATACATAAAATCTCAGAGCTTTTATTCGGGTCAGATTATTCATATCGAACATATACCAGCAAGAAAGGCAAAATATGGGACTTTAGAAAAACGCTTACATAAAAGGTTGGAAATTTGGATTGAGCAAAATAATATTCGGTTTTGGAGCCACCAAGCTGATGCCATTAATGCGATAAGAAGAGGTCAAAATGTAGTAGTCTCAACATCTACAGCTTCTGGAAAATCGCTCATATATAACCTTTCTGTATTAGATACCTTATTGAATGACGAGCATACAACTGCCTTATATATTTTCCCGACAAAAGCCCTTGCAAGAGATCAAATGATTATGCTAAAAACCTTAATGAGAGAAACTAAAATACGTGAAAATCGGGTAGGATTATATGATGGTGATGTCGATAAAGAAGAAAAAAGGCGTGTACTTAATAATGCAAATATTATTATCACAAATCCGTATGGTTTACATTATTATCTACCATGGTTTAGACGTAATTGGGGCAGAATATGTAAAAATTTAAAATATATTATATTAGACGAGATTCATATATATAAGGGAATATTCGGGTCGAATTTTGCACTTTTATTACGTCGATTGAAAAGAATTCTAAAGACTTATAATATTCGGCCAATTTGGATTCTCTCCAGTGCTACAATAAATAAACCAAAAGATTTTGCAGAAAGACTGACGGGAGAAAAATTTATCGCAATTGATAATGATGGTTCTCCTTCAGCGCCAAAGAAAGTAATTCTCTGGGATTTAATTTATGATCAAACATCAAATAGATATAGATCTCCTCATCAAGAGACAAAAAGATTATTTTTATCCCATCTCAGAAAGGGAATTCAAACCTTAACATTTACGCTTTCCAGAAAAATGGCAGAATTACAGGCAATTTGGGCCCGAAAAGAGATACCCGGACTATATAATAAAATAATGAGTTATAGAGCAGGGATCAGTAAAGCTAAACGCAGAGAAATAGAACAGAGATTTAAGAACAGGGAGATTTTAGGTATAAGCTCCACTAATGCCTTAGAATTGGGGATTGACATAGGTTCATTAGAAGCAACGATTTGCTCCGGATTTCCGGGTTCACTTTCGAGTTTTTGGCAGCAAATAGGGCGCTCAGGTAGAGGAAATGAGATTTCTGTATCTACATTAATTCCTATGGAAAATCCTTTAGATTTATTTTATGTTCATAATCCTGATATACTTTTCGGACCAATTCAGGAGGAAGTTCTTATTTCATTAAAAAATAAATATATTCTTAAAAATCATTTATGCTGTGCTGCAAATGAAAGTCCCATTAAACCGGAAGATTATTCTATTTTTGGATTCGATAATGAAATGGAGTTAGCTGAATTATGCTTAGAATTAGAAAAAGATGGCTTCCTTATGAAACGAGGAAGACAATTTTTTTGGAAAGGCGGTTTTTATCCTAATGAAAGATTTAATCTTCAAAATCTTTCTAATAAGACTTATAAAGTAATTCTTAATGAAAATGGGAGATCTCGAATTCTCGCAACTGAAGATGAGAGCTATGTTTTTAGAGACCTACATCCAGGAGCAGTATATTTGTATGAAGCCGAGACTTACCTGGTTGATAATTTAGATTTAGAAAAAATGGAAGTTTATGTATCTCGGGCAGATGTTGAGTATTATACTCAATCTTTAAAACACACCGATATTATAGTAAAAGAGATCTTATTGAATAAAACTGAAAGCCAGAAAATGAATTTTGATGTATTTTTCGGAAATGTAAGGGTCGAGGATGAATATTTTGCTTATAAAGTTATCGATACATATACTCAAAAGATAATAGCCCGATATCCGCTTGAGGAGCTACCTCCCATTGAATTTGATACTCAAGCTATGTGGATTAATATTCCATTTAATTTACAAAAGGAGTTAGAATTACAAAATTATGATCTTGGCGGATCAATTCATGCTTTAGAACATGCAATGATCGCAATTTCTCCAGTTTTATCGCAAATTTCACGTTGGGATTTAGGGGGGGTATCAATAGAATTTGATCCAGTTAAGCAACAACCCGTAATCTACATTTATGATGCCTATAGAGGCGGTATTGGAATTGCAGAATCTTTATATGATAAAATTAATGAACTCCTAACTCTCACATATTTATTAATAAAAACCTGCAATTGTAAAAATGATAATGGTTGCCCTGCTTGTATTATGAGTCCTAAATGCGGCAATAATAATGAACCATTGGATAAAAAAGGTGCTTTATTCATTTTAGAGAATTTAATAAATACAGAAAGTTAAAGAATTAAGTCTTAAAGTATTTTGCTTTAATCAGCAAACCGATAAAAATGATTATAAATGCAAAAATGCTCACAATTTCGCTTATTAAAACATAAAGAACTCCTCCTATTAATTCAGAATTTGATGCTGTAGAACCTGTTGGGATTAATAATATTTGGAGGATAGGTCTTAAAACTTGACTAAAAAGACATATTATAAAACCTATTGATAAAATTAATGGATGCACTTGACTTAATCTTTTTTGCTTAAATGCAAAAGCAAAAAGTATTATTAGCATTAATAAAGGAGGAAAAAGAATAATAGGGAGCATTAATCCTACAAAAAACATATTAATAGCAAGGAAAATTAGGAGAATTTCTGTAATTGAAGATATTAAAATGATAATTAGAGAATAACGTTTTATATTCTCTTTTGAGAAATCTCTGATATATAATATGAGAGAGATACCGATATATAAAAGCGGTAAAGCTGCAAAAATAATTAAAAGATATCTAAATTTTAGAAATAATAAAATTTCTGACTCAGATACCGTAAAAGCGATAAAATAATGCAATAAATCGAGAACCTTGCCGAAAGTAGATGCTAAGAAAAATAAACCAATTAAAAATGGTAAATCATCCAAATATACATTTTCTTGAGAAAGCCAGTGCCGAAAAATGACAATAATCAATAAGCTCATTATCAAAATTCTTATAAAAATAATTATTGATATGTATAATAAATCTGGTACTAATTCATAAGCGATTAAAATATCTTTTAAATAATAGAAATAAATAAACAAAACTGCGATTATACAAAATACAATCATTATGTATAATTCTTTCGTATATTTAACTTTCTCTTTAGTCCATATAATTTTCATGTTAAATTATCGCTTAATTACAACTTTATAATAATCATATCAATAATCTAATGCAAAATCTACAATTATCTTTTTAAACTTCTATATTTTAACATCTTAAATAGCTATAAAATAAATCGAATAAATTTTTATACATGATCCTTCTTTAAAATATTATCTTGAAATTAATATATCAAAAAATTTTTAATTTGAACGTGATTTTATGGCGAAATTAAAGACCAAACGTATTATTATTTTCAAACACGGTGTTTCTTATTTTATTCTTGAAGGAAAGGTTAAAGGCCGTGAAAAATTTGAGTTAGAATTTAAAACGGATGAGATGAATGATATTCTCAAAAGTTTATTCGTTCTTGATACTTCAGAAAAGGGATATATATCCTCAATTTCGTATGATATGGCAACAAATACGGAGGAATTATTGAAATCCGTAATGTTCGATATACCAGATGAATATTCTTTTACTTATTTTATTATGCAAATTAAAGGAGGTAAAGTAGCGGTTTCAATCGGATCCTCAGAAAAAATAACAGGAACAGTAATGGGTATTGACGAAAAAAAGATTTTAATCGGAGAAAATATTCTTGAGGAAAAAATTCTGGTTTTGCTTACCGATGATGGCTTAATTCGTAATATTCCCTTTTCGGAAATTACTTCTTTAGAAATAGAAAATGAAGAAATAAAAAAAGATCTGGATTTCTTTTTGGAAACAAAAATTAATGAAAAAAAGAAAGGGTTAAAGAAGATTGTTATAAATTGCGAGTCAGGGGGGGATGATAGTGTTGAACGGATTATTGTTGTTAGCTATATGCATAAGACTCCTGTTTGGAAAATTTCTTACAGATTAATTATTGATGATGTACTTGAGAAAGAGAATAAATGTCTGCTTGCGGGATTCGGATTGATTGAAAATGCGACTAATGAAGATTGGGAGGATGTTTATATTTCTCTTGTTAGCGGAATATCTACATCTTTCATTTATGATATATATCCTTTAATTTATATTGATCGTCCCGTAATAACGCCACCTAAAGTTTTAAGTGCCAAACCGATGGAAATAGAAGAAGAGTTTGAAGGAGAGTATGAAAAAGAATTTAATGACTTTGCCATGGCAGCAGAAATAGCTCCACCTTCTCCTGCACCAAGGAGGATGAAAGGAGCCGCAATGGCAGCACCGAAACCGCTTTCCATAACTTCAGGAATGGATGTATCACAATTGGATAAAAAAATAATGGGAAGCACTAAAATTGAAAGTAAATCTTTAGGAGAATTTTTTGAGTATGAAATAGATAAGCCTGTTAGCATAAAAAGAAAGCAATCGGCTCTTGTGCCAATATTAACCGAAAAAATAGAAGCAAAAAAAGTATTACTTTACAATAAAGATGAAGGTAATGATAATCCCTATGCATGTTTAGAGATAAAAAATACTTCAAACTTAACATTTGAAAGCGGACCGATAACAATAATTATCCGTGATTGCTTAGCCGGAGAAGCGATATTACCGTTTTTAATTCCTGATGACACCAGACTTATAAATTATTCTTTAGAGCAAGGTGTTGTTATTAATTTTGAATCCAAATCAACAACTAAAAGAGTTCATAAAATTTCCTTTTCGGGGTCTTATATTTATGAATATTATTATAATGATATAGAAAATGTATATACAATAAAAAATAAGCTCGAAGAGGAAAAAGAATTATATATAGATCATCCAAAGAAAGAAGATTATGAAATAATTGAGCCTCCTGTAGAACCGGAAGAAACCAAAAATTTTCTTAGATTTAAAATAAAAATCAAGCCTAAAGAAAATAAAAAGTTTAAATTCTTGGAGAGAAAGGAATTATATTCATATAATTATATTCGGGATTATAGTAAAGAAAAATTACTTAATAGAATTGAATATTATATCAGTCGGAAATTCATTGATGAGCAATTAAGTAATAAACTGAAGGAAATTGCCGAAATAATAGGCAAAGAAAGACAAATGCGAGAAGACATTGAAAAGTTAAAGAATGAAAGAAAAGAAATGGATCGTGAACAAAAGAGAATAAGGGAAAACATTAAGGCACTTGGAAGGACTACTCAAGAAGTAAAATTAAAGGAAAAATATTTGAAAAAATTAGAGCAACAAGAGGATCGGTATGAGCGAATTTCAGAGGATATAAAAAATTTAGAATTAAAATTGAAGGAAATTTCTAAAGAGATTGAAAAGAAATTTAAAGAAATCGAATTTTAAACTTTTAAAATTAATAATTTTTTTAAATTTTGATTTAGTTAAATCAATAAATAAACTAATTTTATAAATTTGTGTAAAATGATTGCGGGCCCCACAAAATTCGGATTTAGAAGCATAACTTATAGAAGCGGATTTGTTTATAACTGGCTAACTAAAAGACTATTTGACCAAAAAAGAAAATTTCTATCTATCTCAAAAATTATAGGTAAAGGTAAAAATGTTCTTGATATCGCCTGCGGAACGGGTATACTTGCAAGATTTTTACATCAGAGTAATGTCTATTATGGAATAGATCTCAACCATCGTTTTTTGAAAAAAATAAAGAAAGATTGGAAACGTGGTAAATTAAAGCCAAAAAAGATTGTTTTAAAGCATTCAAATATATTTAATTTCGAAAATTATCCAAGAAAAAAATATGACGTAATTGTTTTAAGCGATATCCTTCATCATATACCTGATAAACAAGAATTATTAATAGAGAATGTGAAAAGGAAAGCAAATAAAATTATAATTTGTGAACCGATTGCTGTAAAACCTACTGAATTAAAACCTAAGGATAAATTTTTCAGAATTGTTATGTATTTTGGTCGGTTTTTCCCAGAACCTCTGTTGAGAATTCTTGATTTTATATTTTTTGATAATGATGGAATAAATCCTTACGAAAAGCGATCAAAATGGATTCAAACGGATGAATCTATAAAAAATATGTTTAATAAATTCGGAATAACTAAAGTTTATAGAATTTTTAACGAATATATAGGGATCTGGGAAAATAATGGTTATGAGCGAAAATAATCAGACAAGATTTAGAAGTTTAGTTTATAGAAGTGCAATGGTTTATAATTTTACCAATCAGAGAGCATATGAATTTTATAAAAGGTTTAAATTAATTGGTGAAATTATAAAAAAGGAAAAAGCAAAGGTAATTCTTGATTTACCTTGCGGAACGGGTTTTCTTACGAGATATTTAGAAAAAAATATTACGTATATAGGATGGGATTTAAATCATAGATTTTTAGCTAAAATTAAAAAAGACAAGAAAAGGGGGCGTGTAAAGCCAAAAAAAGTTATATTATCTCAAAAAAATATTTTTGATTTTGATAGTTATCCTTCTAATGTTGATGCAATTGTTTTATGTGATATTTTACATCATGTTATTCCAAATCATAAAAAATTAGTAGAAAATGCAAAAAAAAAAGCCAAGATAGTTATAATATGTGAACCTATTGCGGTTAAACCTGACCAGATTAAAGCCAAAGATTGGATTGCCAGAACCACTCTCTTTATTCTAAAACATTTCCCCGAAAAATTATATAGATTAATAGATTTTTTCTTTGCCGATAATGATGGTATTAACCGATTTGAAAATCGTTTAAAGTGGTCTCATACTAAAGAATCTCTGAAAAAATTATATAATGATTTCGGTATTGAAGATAAAAACATATATCATGTAGGAGATGAGCTTTTAGGAGTATGGAAACGTAAAAATCTCTAAAAAAAAATTTTGTTAGATTAAAAATAAATAATAATTTAAAAATGAATTCAAATTATTATCATAAAAGAATATAAAAATGGGAGATTAAAATAGTCAAAATCACGCTTTCGTTATGGGATACTGGTGGTCAAAAGCGATTTGACTTTTTTAAAACAGATTTTTTTAATGGATGTGCTGCAGTAGGCTTGGTCTTTGATTTAGCAAGACCAGATACTTTTGATAGTATTGATGAATATTTTCAAATAATACGGAAAAAAGCGGGAAATATACCAATAATTTTAATCGGAAATAAGAGTGACTTAAAAGAAACTATTGGAGAAACTATTGAACGTGAAAAAATAATAGAAAAAGTTAATAAATTTAATCTTTTAGAATATATTGAGACCTCAGCTCTCGAAAATATAAATGTGGACTATCTGTTTAATCGTCTTTCAATTTGCGCCTTAATGGAATTAAAACCTCGTTTAGGAGAAATTGTTAATGAAAATCATTTCCGTTTGAAGGTCTTATTGGCTGGTGCTGCTGCGGTAGGAAAATCATCGTTAATAAAAACATTTACTTCTAAAAATTTTGAGAATGATTATAAATTAACCGTAGGTTTAGATTTTATGATAAAAGATTTTGAAATTCCCGACGAAGATCTTCCGGAAGAGGTTCACGACATAATAAATCGTGCAATTGATAAATGGAAAAAAGCAAAGAAGAGAGTAAAAGAAGAAAAACTTGAAATTAGTTCTGAATCTCAAAAGAAGAAGAAAAAGCAGAAAGTTTTAACTAATAATATGATTTATTTTGCCTTAATTATATTAGGCATTATCTTATTTGTGGCTTTCTTAGTTCATTTTATCATTTAAGAATTTGTAGTTAATATTATATATTTCTTTTTCACATCAATAATTAATTGTTCAAAATCAACTTTTTCGTAGAAAATGAGCATAATTAATCAACCCGAAGATATTTTAGGCTTAGCAATAAAAAATTTAATTGAACCCTTATATTCCGAAAATAAAACACGTAAAAAACTTCTAAAAATAAAAAATAGAATAATAATCCTTGAATTGGAAGGCATATATGCCATCAGTATGATTTTTGATAAAAAAAGTAATCTTAAAATTGAATATGGAGAAAAAACAAAATATTCTTCAAAGATTAAAACAAATTTAGATGCATTTGTAGGAATTGCGGAAGGGAAAGTGGGAATTATAAGTGCATTTCTAAGGAGAAAAATAAAAGTTAAAAAGATTTTCCGTATTTTTACATTATTTAGGTTTTATCGTGTTCTTTTTCCCGCTATAAAAAAAGCAAATGAAAATCCAATTATAAAAGATGTTTTAAATGTATTATATTAAAGAGGGCTGAATTATGACAATTATTAAAAGAGATATATATGAATTAATTGATAAAGAAAGTGTTTTAAAAGAATTGAGAAGTATTTTTGGTGAAAAATATGTTTCAAATAAGCCGGTTGATTTATATCCCTATTCCTATGATGCAACTGAATCCGATGCTTATATGCCGGATTTTGTAGTCCTTCCTCAAAATATTGAAGAAATTATTGAATTAGCTAAATTCGCAAATAAATATAAAATTCCGATTATTCCGTATACAAGTGGAAATAATGTTGGAGGATTGACAATACCAGAGCAAGGCGGAATAATTTGTGATATGGGAAAAAGAATGAAAAAAATAATAAAAGTACACGAATCGATGATGTATGCAATTATAGAGCCAGGGGTTACTTGGGGACAATTAAAGAGATTTCTTGAAAAAAATTATCCTAATTTAAAATATGGCTATACTTATGCGCCACCTTATGCCAGTGTACTTGCCAATGCTATATTATCTGGAATGTCCAATTTAAGCACCGCTTACGGTTGCACAGCTGATTGGATAAACGGATTAGAAGTAGTTCTGAGTACAGGGGAAACTGTTAGAACCGGCTCATGCTTTTTATCTAACGAATTAAAGGATGATAATTGGTTTGCAAGATATCCCATCCCGGATTTAACGGGATTATTTATGTGTTGGCAAGGTACAACCGGCATTGTGACTAAGGCGGCAATTCAATTATGGCCGAATAAGAAATATAAGACTGTCCTCGTTGTATTGGTATATGGAGCAGATGAATGTGCGGAATTAGTTAAAGAGATAGGAAGAACTGAATGCTGTGAAGATGTCTCCGCAATGAATATAGAGATAATTAAAATGACATTCGGATTAAAGAATCCGCCCAAATTTGAAAAAGAGCCTGATTTTGGTATTGTAATCACCATTTCTGCCCATACAAAACCTCTTCTATTTGCCAAAGTAGATTATGTAAAAGAAATATTTGAGAAAATTAGAGAGAATTCTCAGAAAAATATGTTTTTAACTAATTTCTCTACATTTGTCAATTTATTGGGGGAAAAATTTGCTATATATTATGATTTGCCAACTGTAATAACACCCATGGTTGAATTCAGCGGAGTTACCTGGGTTGGCTGTTATGGAAGCACTGATAAGATAGGATATTTATTTAAAAAATGTTATGAGCTTTTTAGAAAATATAAGCGTGAACCACTAATGCTTATGAAAAGCATGAAATATAGCCATTATTGTGCATTTATGACAATAATTAGATATAATCAGAGTAAAGAAAAAAAAGAGATAAAAGAACTTCAAAGAATTTTCCTCGAATTAATGCTTGAATATGATTGCATTCCCTATAAAACTCCAAGATGGATGGCTGAAATTATAAGGCAAAAATGTGACGAAAATTGGGTTAAATTATTGGAAAGAATTAAAAAAGCGATGGATCCAAATAATATATTTAATCCTGGTAAATGGAATTTGTTTTATTAGCTTTTTATTATTAAAATAATAAAAAATAAATCGTTTGCTATATTTAAGTATAATACCAATGGGGTGATATATAATGGCTAAGAAAGAAATAGATAAAATTAACGAAGAAATCGATAAATTAATGGAAAAAATGGACGAATTAGAAGAAAATTGTGATAACTTAGATATCTGTCAAGAAGATGACGGTTGCGAGAGATGTGAAATTTATTCGCAAATTGAAGAAATCTCCGCAAAAATAGAGGAGTTAGAAAATAAACGTGAAGAATTACTCGGCGGGGAAGAAGAAGTCGAAGAGGTATAATTTTTATTTTATTTTTTTTTGAGGTATTATAATTAAGAGTACATATATTATCTTCTTTTTTATTAATTAAATTAAAATTAGCATTTTGATATAATAAATTTAGAATAATGAAAGTAAAAGCGATTATTTTTGATTTTGGATTTACGCTTTTTTATTTTCAGAATGCTACTTTAGAGAAGTATTTAGATTGTTTTGAGAAGGGACTCCAGAAGGCCGTTAATTTATTAAAGGAATTGAATATAATCGAATCAGAAATTAAAGGAGAACAATTCTCCAAAATATTTAAGAAAAAAAGACAGTATTACTTTAAATTAAGCTTTAAAACAAAACAAGAATATAAATCTTCATTCTTATTTGCAGAATCACTTAAGGAAATAAATAAATTGGAATATGTGGATAACAAAATACTTCAAAAATTAGCTGATCTTTATCATTCATGTGAACTAGAAGAATGGGTACCATATAAAACAACAGAAGCAACTCTGGAGAAATTAAAGAATGAAAAACAGATTAATCTTGCGGTATTATCAAATCATCCCCATCATTCTATCATTGTTGAATTATTAAAAAAATATGATTTTCTAAAATTTTTTGATGCAGTAGTGACTTCTGCAGAAGTTGGCAAAAGAAAGCCCGCCCGTGAGATTTTTGAGTACACACTTCAAAAAATTAATTTATTAAATGATAGAGAATCTTGTCTTATGTGCGGAGATGAATATGGAGATATAATCGGAGGATATAAAGCAGGTCTTAAGATAATATTGTGCGAAAGAAATGTTAAATTCCCGTTTGAAAAAGAAATAGATTTACCAAACCTCAAAAAGATTAAAAATATCTCCGAATTGCTTGAAATGATTTAAAAAATTAGAAAATAGAAAATTAAAAGATTAAAAATAAATTATATTATACATAAATATCAATACTAATGAAATTATACTTATAATAAATCCAATTATTCCTATTATAAGGCCAATCGTCGCTAAAGTAGGATCCTCATCTTCATTCCTTCCTTTTACTCCGAAATAAATTGCAATAAAACTAAAAACAATTCCACAACAACAACAACTTAATAAACCAAATATGAGAGAGATTAAACCATAATTCTTCTTTCGAGGAGTAGATATATAAGTAGATTGCGGAGCAGAATAAGATGCTGGCTGAGGTGTATAAGCAGGAGAGGGTGTCGGAGCAGTATATCCAGAAGTTGGCGGCTGTATATCGCTCTCATCATGTAATAATGTTCCACAATTCGGACATGCATTCCAAGATGCCTCTACACGTGTGCCGCAACCAGGGCAATATTTTATTTCAGACATAATCTAACATTTTTAAAATATTTAAATAATTATATTAAATTTCTTGAACTAGATAATTAGAATAACTAAAATAATATAAATATTTTTTAAAATTCTTTTCATTAGAATATAACAAACAATAAAGTATTTTTCCGAAAATTTTAATATTGGTTCGGTAGTCTAGCCTGGATAACGCTCTTGCGGCCCAGGGGCGCTGGCTTGCGGAGCCAGA
>CAZVTX010000034.1:0-2307 GCA_964629395.1 uncultured archaeon | reverse complement strand
CCTCCCGAAAATGTTTATTTATTACTTGATACTCTTAAAATAAAACAATATTTTGATGCGATAATAACTGCTGCAGATGTAAAAAATGGAAAACCCGCTCCAGATGTTTTTTTAAAAGCCGCGAAAAAGACAGATGTTAAACCAGAAAATTGCGTGGTTGTTGAAGATGCTCCCGTTGGAATCATTGCTGCGAAAAGAGCGGGCATGAAAGTTATCGCTTTAACCACAACACACGAAAAAGCAACCTTAAAAGATGCAGATTTAATTGTGAAAGATTTATCTAATATTGGTGTAGATGATATTCTTAAATTATTATAATAAATAATTTAATATAGATATAATAAATTATATTTTTTAACGAATGAAGAATTTAACATAATGTTATAATAATTTAATTTATTAAAAAATGATCTTCAATGAAATTAAAGAGCAAAATTAAAAATATATTATTTCTCATTAAATCTGAAGGAATTTTATCTGGTATAATAACCATTATAGATATTAGTATCAATTTTGTGAGAGTTAAACTTAAATTAGTTCCAAAAGGTTATGCCAATCCTTATATTACAACAATACAAATTGAGCCAACTAAATATTGTAATATGACCTGTCCTATGTGCCCAAATTCTTATATGAACGATAATGAAAAAGGAAACATGTCTTATGAAGATTTCATAAAAATTATGAAACAATTTCCTTTAATTAAATGGGTGAAATTACAAGGTTTAGGTGAGATTTTTTTAAATCCGGATATTATAAAGATGATAAGATATCTTAAAAATAGAGATGTTATAGTTGGATTTGCGGATAATTGTACTTTATTTAAACAAAAATTAATTAATACTCTTTTAGATTTAAAAGTAGATTTTATAAATTTTTCACTTGATACATTAAATCCCCAATTATTTAAAAAAATACGTGGAGTAAATTTATTTAAAATTGTTAAAAATAATATTGAAAAATTTGCAGAAACTCGAAATAATAACCCCAAATTTAAACATACAAAACTATTTATAAATATGGTGTTAAATAATGAAAATTTTCATGAACTTCCAGATATGGTTGATTTTGCTTATAAAATAAAAATAGATGGAGTTATTGCATCATTACCCCAAATTAAATATTTAGAAGAACAACAGGATTATTTAAAAAAAACAACAAATTTAATTCAAAATAATTATAATCATTATTTTCAAATTGCTAAAGATAAAGCTAAAAAATATGGAATTAAATTAAGAAAGAGTTCTTTAGATGAATCCTTTGTTTATTCATGCTATTGGAATTTTACCAGAGTATATATTACATGGGATGGATATATAACACCTTGCTGTCATATTGAAAATCCTAAATTATTTAATTTTGGTAATATTCTTCAAAATTCTTTTAAAAAAATTTGGAATAGCCCAAAATATAGATATTTTAGAATTAATCATTTTGACCCAAAAAGTATATGTAAGCTATGCCCCCATTTAAATAAATAATTCTCATTTTTTATAAAAAAATCCTAAATCTAATTTTAAATGTTTTGAAAAAGGAAAAAAAAGAGATATTCCAAAAAAATATTAGTATTAAAAAAATTATACTTAGAAATGAAAAAATAGAAATGATTTAGAGAAAAATGATTTTTTTATGCTTAGGAAATTCATTAACGGCAGGTTTTCCTGGTTATAGCCCTTCAGATGATGGGATATCTTCTGGCTATGGAAATATAAAGTCACAATATGAATACTGGTTAAAGTTATTATGCTTGGATCATATTGAAAATTCACTTGGAAAAATTAGCGAAAAAATTAGAGAAAATTTAATATTTGTAAATAAGGGAATTCCCGGCGAACTTACAAGCGATTTCTTAAGAAGGATCAATTTTGATTTGGTAAATAATACGCCCAAACCTGATTATTCAATTATTATCGGAGGTACTAATGATTTAGGTTGGGGGATTCCAAATAATAAAATCCTTGAAAATATAAAACAATTGCACAAAATTTCGAGAGAAGCGGGAATTTTTTCAATTGGTGCCTTAATCCCCCCGATAAGGACTGAATCTTCGAGCGGGGAATATCATAAACGGAAAACAGCTCTAAATTCAATGCTTAAAAAATATTTCGATTCAGAAAAAATTCCATACGCAGATTTATTTAACGGAATGATTGATAACGATGGTGATTTAGACATAGTATTCGCTTATTTAGATGGATTGCATTTTTCTGTTGAAGGATATAAGCGAATGGCTGAAGTTATTTTTGAGGATGTATTAAAGGATATTATTGATAAAAATATGGAGAATTTTAGGGGGTTATTATGAAA
>CAZVTX010000033.1:7849-18037 GCA_964629395.1 uncultured archaeon | reverse complement strand
TTTATGCATTATAAAATTACTTGTCAAAATATCATGAGGAAAAAAAAATAAATTAAGATTATTTGTATTTAGAAATAGCTTCTGAATATCCTTCCCAAAAACCCTTTCTTCCGAGAAATCTTCCGAGATAAACTAAAGAAAGCATAATTGGAACCTCCCAAAATAGTCCCATAGTTGTGCCTAATGCTACAATGCTCCCAACTCCATGCATCGCAACTGCTATTGCAATCGCAATCTCAAAATGACTGGATGAGCCTATGATTATTGTAATTATTGCTTCACGATATTTTAATTTCAATAATTTTGTTATTATGATATTATAACTTACAACAATAGCAAACCCTAACAAAAGCGGAATAGACACTTGAAATAAAAGATCCGGACGTGCAATGATAATATCTCCATTTAATGAGAATAAAACTATTAAAGTTGTTAATAATGCGACAATTGCTATTTTTGATACAATAGGTCTATAAGTATTATCAAACCAATCTTGTCCTTTCGTTTTAGTAAGTGTTTTTTTACTTAATATGCCTAAAAATAGGGGCAATCCGATGAAAACCACTAATGATACTAATAAAATCCATGGATTCAATGGAATCTTTTTCTCTAATGTTATATTTGCGAGGGAAACTAAAAGATAAATTACAGGAATATAAAAAAGGATAATGGTTATGGTGTTGATACTCGTTGTTATTACATTCTGTTCTTGATTACCTTTTGCGAGCCATCCCCAGACTAATACCATTGCTGTACAAGGACTGCTACTTAGTAATATTACGGCTAAAGTTAATTGGGAATTATTTCCAACAAATATAATCGCCATCCAGACACCTATTAAAGGAGCTACTATCCAATTTGAGAGGAGCGTTAAAATAATTGGTTTAGGATTTTTTCCCAATTTTTTAATTTCTGACGCCTGTAAGTTTAACATGGCGGGATACATCATTAAAAATAGACAAATGCCGATTGGCACTGAAATTCCTGCAACTTGCCATGAATTAATTGCTTTACTAAGTTCGGGAATATATTGAGAAAGTAAAAGCCCTACAATGATACAAATAGCTATCCATAGAGGCAATAACTTATCGAAAAATCCTAAACCTTCGCATTCTTCTTGCTTATATCGATCGCAACTATTTAATTGTTCTTTATTTATTTTATTCATTTACATCAAGAAATTATAAATTAAGTTACATTAATAATATTATAATTAGATTTAATACTTTCGATTTAAATCATAATTATTCAATTCAAAAAATATATAAGAAAAAATTAGGATTTATTTATTTTTTTCAAATATTCTATGCAAATTCTAAAGACTTGTCCCAATGCCTCTTTATCAACTACATCAGGATTATCCATGCGTGTATGGTAATAAGGCGGTAATTTAGGCATTTCAAAAGTCATAAAGGATGTTACTGGTATTTTTTTCCATGTAAATGGAACTGCATCCGAGCCTCCGAAAGGTAAACTTCCAAATTTAATCCCTATTCCAAGTTTTTTTCCGATTTCAAATAACTCCTCACTTAATTCCTCATTATGCTTAACTCCGGTAAAAATTTCTCTCTTTACTATAACGATATTATCTTTCATAGAAATACTATCAATATTAATAACTTTTGTATTCATAGATTTAAGTTCCTTTTCATGGGCTTTAACATAACGCCGCGACCCTCTAAGCCCCGCTTCTTCACAAGCAAAAGAAATAAACTGGATTTGTGCATTATTAGGGAATATTTCAGGATTATTTCGATTTTCTGAGATATATTTTGCAATTGCAATCAAAATTGCAACACCAGATAAATTATCATAGGCTCCTAAAGTTGCATTTTTGCCTACAAAGAAAAAGAATGCCAACCCGATTGGTACAAAAAATATTAAAAAATAACGAAAATAGATTGGTGAATAATTAAATAGAAATCTCAGCCAAACGTAGATAAATGTTAAAATCGCCCCTATAAAGCCGAGAAATATTATTACTGCTCCGAAAGTTTTTAAGTAATAAAATAGCTTATATTCATAGGCAGAATCGTGATGTGCTGCAAAAATTAAATTATTTTTTATCTCATTTTTTGGCTTTATTGTTCCTATTATATTATAAGCCTTTTTCTTAGGAAATATAAAATCAATAAATTCTCTCAATAGCATAACTTCAAGTATCAAAAAGCTTAATGAAATGGTGATAAGAACAGGAGAAATTATAAAGATTATTAGTTTCATCGTTGGATTAAGCTGATTAGCGAAAGATTCATTAAACAGAACCCATTCATAAAGAACACCGGAAATAATTATTAAAAGAGCCGCCCAACGAACATTTCCTACTACGGCTTTAGGTGCTAATTTAAATTCTTCTTGATGCGTATCATCGCAATATTTTTTTAAGTTTTCTTCAATTTTATCTCCCGCTTTTTTTTCATTCTCCGAAGCTGAAGCCCTAGGTCCTATTTCATCGCAAATTTTTTTTATAAATTCATGCATAAAATCGTTATAATTCTGTATTTCCATATTTAATCACTAAAGATAAAATGTTTTTATTTTTCATAGTCTAATTAGATTATAACTAATAATTAATATTTAATTTAAGAATTTAAAAATGAGTCGAGAAAATAAATTAATGGATGTAAAAGAAGCTATTTCCGCATTCATTAATGATGGCGATTTGTTATGTACTGCTAATTTTTTGCATTCGATTCCTTATGCATTGATTCATGAAATAGTTAGACAACAAAAAAAGAATCTTACAGTTTGCTCATGTTCTTCCATAGAAGAAATGGATATACTTCTTTCGGGAGGCTGTGCTAATAAATTTATAACAACATATTATCATAGAGCTGGTGGAATTAGGTATAAAAGAGAATTAGATCGGGCTTTGCTTGAAAAACGAGCTGAAATTGAAGATTATACTAATTTTACAATGGCTTCACGCTTTATGGCAGGGGCATTAGGTTATGAATTTTTACCCGTATTAAAATCAGTAATGTATTCGGATGTGTTTCGGATAAGAACGATTGAAGGTGAAAATAAGTTTAAGGTTATAAAATCTCCTTTTTCTGGAGAAGAAGTCGTATTGGTTCCGGCAATCAATCCTGATGTGTCAGTTGTTCATGTTCAAAGAGCCGATAAGTATGGGAATGCTCAAATGTGGGGAAATTCTACTGTCGTGAAATGGTGTGCATTGTCAGCGAAAAGGATAATCGTCTCATGTGAAGAAATCGTAGATCATGAAAAAATAAAAAGAAGTCCGTTTTTAACGGTCATTCCATCATTTAGAGTTAGTGCAGTATGCGAGATTCCTTGGGGCGCCCATCCAAGTCCAGTTGCAGGCTATTACGATACAGACATTTCATTTAGATCTTTTTATTTTGCAAATGCATTGAATAAGCGTTCAAATGAGAATTGGATAAAAGAATGGATATTTGATCGGAAGGACAGACAAGATTATATTAATCATTATATCGAGAGATTCACTAAAGAACCATTAGATGCACTTAAAGTAAATGATTATAGTTCAGATTCGGTAAATCTTGGTTATAAACAAAAATATTGGAGATATAACGAAAGAATTGGTGAAGAATTTTTATTTAAATTTGCTCAAACAAGAGAAGAATATAATCAAAAAACAGAAGAATATGGTGAATTAGATTTATGAAATATAGAAGAGTAGAATTATTGGTATTAGTTGCAAGTCGGGAGATTAAAGATGGGGAAGTTGTTGTAATTGGGCAAGGTATTCCAATGGCAGCAGGAGCAATCGCTAAAAAATTGCATGCTCCTAATTCAATCATTCTCACCGAAGCTGGAATGGTAGATATTGAGCCTTTTCAAAATTTAGAAGATATTGCAGATCCTGGAGCTTCAATTGGTTATTCATATCAGATTGATTTATTTGAAGTTTTCACGACAATTGTTAATCGTGGATTCTGCGATATTTGTATTTTAGGAGTTGCTCAAATAGATAAATATGGCAATATAAATAGTACAATAATCGGCAATTATCTGAATTATGGCAGAAAAGATATAAGGTTATCGGGAAGCGGAGGTGCTAATGAATTTGCTGGTCATGCAAATCGCACTGTTTATACGGTTGTCGGGGGAAAATTTGCTGAAAAACTTGATTATATTACCTCCCCTGGTTGGCTAAATGGAGGTGATTCAAGAAGAAAAGCCGGACTTCCAGGGGGGCCTTCTGCGGTAATCTCAACACAAGGAATATTCCGCTTTCATGAAAAAACAAAGGAGATGTATCTCTCAGGGATTTTTCCTCAAACAACAATCGAAGATATTAAAAAAAACATACCTTGGGAGTTAAAAACAGCAGAGGACTTTGGAAAAGAATTTGAGAAAATAGAGCCTCCCACAGTGGAAGAATTAAAATTTTTACGGGAATTTGACCCTATTTTGGGAATAGGAGGCAATACTGGAAGAAGACTTCAATCTCAAGTTTTACCTGTTTATTATGAGCGTGGGGCTTCTAATGAATAAATTTTAAAAAGTCTTTTATTTAAGAAGATTAAATTTTCTATTATAAAAATATTTTTAAATTAACTATCCTACTTTTTCTTTGAACAAATTTTTAATTAAAATAAAAAAGGTGAAATTCATTACGAAAAAAATTATAAGAGTCGATATGTCGACTCTAAATGTTAAATATGAGGATTTACCTGATAAATATGCAACTCTAGGCGGGCGTGCTTTAACATCAGCAATTATCGCTGATGAGGTGCCTCCAACTTGCCATCCATTAGGTCCTAGCAACAAAATAGTATTCGCTCCTGGCATCATAACAGGTACGAAAGCACCGAGCTCAGGCAGAATCTCTGTTGGCGGAAAATCGCCTTTAACGGGCGGAATCAAGGAAGCAAATGCGGGTACTAATTTTTCTCAAAAACTAGCAAGATTAGGTATTGCAGCAATTATTATTGAGGGACAAAATAAAGAAAATGATTATTATCTACTTAAAATAACTAATGATGGAAGCGAATTAGTGAATGCCAATAAATGGTCTGGAAAAGGATTATATCAAGCATATAAAGAATTATATCGTGAATTTGGAGAAAAAATGGGTATTGCTGGAGTTGGAATTGCTGCTGAAATTTCAGGAGCTAATTCGGGTATAGCTTTTAATGATCCCGAAGGTTTACCGAGTAGATATTCTGGTAGAGGAGGATTGGGTGCAGTTATGGCAACCAGAGGCTTGAAATTTATATTAGTTGATGAAACTGGTGGACCTGGAGTGGAAATTAAAAATCAGGAAGCGTTTGAATCAGGGATTAAAAAATTAAGGAATGCTTTAACAACGCACGATGTTACAAAACCGGGTGGTGCATTAAATTCCTATGGAACCGCTGTTTTGGTAAATATAATTAATGAAGCAGGAGGTTTACCTCAGAGGAATTTTTCAAGTGGACATGATGATCGTTCTGCAAATGTATCGGGAGAAAAGAAAGCGGAGGAAGTTAAAAAACGTGGTGGTGCGAGACCTCATGCATGTCATGCTGGGTGTATTATTCAGTGCTCAGAGGTTTGGACTAAACCAGATGGCTCTGATCCTGTTGGAGTATTGGAGTATGAATCTGTATGGGCTTTAGGACCAAATTCGGGAATTTATAGTTTAGACGATATTGGAGAATTGAATCGCGCCTGCAATGATTTAGGAATGGACACAATAGAGACGGGAAATACGATTGCCGTGGCTATGGAGGGTGGTTTAGCAGAATTCGGAGATGGCAAAAAAGCATTAGAACTTTTAGAGGAAGTAAGAAAAAAATCACCATTAGGACGCATTATAGCAAATGGTACTGCTTTTACAGGTAAAGCCTTAGGTGTCACGAGAGTACCCGTCGTAAAAGGACAAGCAATTCCCGCTTATGACCCCCGTGCGATAAAAGGCATAGGAGTTACTTATGCAACAACTCCAATGGGCGCTGATCATACTGCAGGTTATGCAATTGCTACAGAAATTTTAGGTGTGGGCGGACAAGCGGATCCGAGAGATGTAAATAAAGCTGAATTATCACGCAATCTGCAAATAGCGACTGCCGTAATTGATTCCGTAGGATATTGTTTATTCATCGCATTTGCAATTCTTGATATTCCCGAAGGTTTAGAAGGTGTTGTTGAGTCTGTTAATGGGGTCTTGGGAACAAATTTAACGGTAAATGATGTGCCTAATTTAGGAATGCAAATATTAAAAACCGAATTAGAATTTAATAAAGCTGCTGGATTTACTAAAGCTGATGATAGGTTACCTGAATTTCTTTTAAAAGAAAAATTGCCCCCTTCTAATGAAGTTTTTAATGTACCTGATGAAGAACTTGATAAAGTTTTTGGAGGTTAAGAGAAATTAAGAATGGTATTAATTATAAAATTTTTCGGTGATTTGAAGGAAAAAATTGATGATTACAAAAGTTCCGTCGGATTTCCTACGATTGTAGAATTAAATGAAAATGATATTGAATTTGTTGCGGATATTTTAAAAAGGTTTTCAATTTCTGAATCCAAAATAAGCCATATTTTTGTCAATCATAGATACTCGGGATTAAAAAAGAGAGTTAAAGCGGGAGATGTAATTGCTTTTTTCCCTAAAAAAATGGGATTGTTATATAAATGGTATTTCATAAAAGAAGAGGATAATGAATAAAGAAAATATTTTAGTAGAAGTCAAATTTTTCGCAAATTTAACCAGATATGGACCCGATTATGCAAAAATTTCAGTTCCTAAAGATAGTAAAGTTGAGGATATTCTTAAAAAATATAATGTCCCTTATAAGAAAGAAAGATTAATTATTTTAATTAATAGTATTCCGCATAAAACTCCTAATACTATTCTTAAAGATGGTGATGTAATAGCAATCTTCCCCATGCTTGCGGGAGGATAATTTATAATTTATTTTTTTTCTAATTTTTATAAAAAAATCTTCTTAAAAAGATAATCTATATAGGAGTAATGGAATCGAATCAATAGAGATTATTAGAACGTTTGAGATAATTATATCAATTGCTGAAAAATATAAATTTTCGAATCACGTATAATGTCATAAAGGTGGCAATACTGTTTCAGTATATTGCCGAGAGAGATAAGAAAATAGAGCAATTAACGAGAGAATTAAAGAAAGCTCATGAGATCCTTGAGAAAGAGCAAGAAAGAGCAAAAGAATTAGAACAGATTTTAAAGAAATATCGGGAAAAGTTTGGAGATTTATAAAATGAGAATTAAATATTCAATTATACTTCTTTTTTGAATAAAAATTGGTGAGTAGATCATTAGCCTAACAAAATAATTAAGCTAATCTAATCTTTAAATATATAAGATGAATCAGATTATTCAAAATCTCTATTGATAAAATGAGAAGAATTTAAAACTTCATTATAATTTTAAAAGCAAATTATAGTGAACTTTCGCTATTTTTTTCTATTTTTTTTATAAACACTTAATTTTATTAAAAATAGAGAGATAATAGAAAAAAAAAAGGAATTTAGATTGGCAATCCTAACCATGTGAATACTCCAATCATTTTTAATCCCATGTAAATCATAACAATTATAAACAAATACTTTAACTGCTTTCCTGGAAGTTTATGTGCTGTTTTTGCTCCAATTATTGCCATCGGAACGCTGGTGCCTGCTAAAAGAATCCATTGTAATAAATTAACATATCCTATAGAGAATGGAGGTAATCCGTTTACATTTAAACCAAGAATTATATATGAAATTGTTCCTATGGCCGCGGTAAAGATCATAACTGCCGTTGAGGTGCCCACAGCTTCATGCATTTTAAACTTAAGAGCCAATACCATAATTGGAATCATTATAACACCGCCTCCAATCCCAATTATCCCCGAACAAAATCCGATTACAATGCCCCAAATTACATATGCAATAAGATTCTCTGAGATCTCTTGATCTACCTTTATTGGCTTCGCAGTCAACATCCGTATTGCTCCTGCTAAAATGACGGCACCAAAGATTATCGTAAGGATAGATCCTGGTGTATTTGACGCTATTAATGCCCCGATTATAACACCTATAGCTCCAAATCCTCCTAATAAATATGCTTTATTCCATCTTACTACATCTTTTTTGGAGTGAGTTCGCGCCCCCATTGCTGCTGTAGGAACCACGACAAATAAATTAGTTCCAAATGCTACTCGAATAGCGATTGTAGGATCGATACCTAAACTCAATAGCAACCAATATTGGACGGGAACCATAATAAAACAGCCTCCTACACCAATCGCCCCTGAGATAAATCCGACTGCCACTCCTGTAATTAAAAGAATGATTATATAGTAAATAAATTCCATTTTTAATCACTTTTCATATTTATTTAATTTTATTAATTAAATTCTATGATATTATAATTTGTAACCAAATTTAAAAATTATCTTACATTTTGTAAGATCAGATATTATTATAAAATTTTAATGAATGATGTCAAGAAAAAAGAAAACTCAGAATAGGAACGAATTTAAATTTGATGATATAAATTTTTATATTTTAAAAGAATTAAGTAAAAATGGGCGAACCCGTTATTCAAAACTCGCAAGAGAATTAGGATTAACACACGTATCTATTAAGAATCGTTATGAAGAATTGGAAAAAAAAGGTTTTATAAAACCTACAATTGAGGTCAATTATACAAAATTAGGTCTAAAAATAGGTCTTCTTTTATTGGAAGTCGAATCTCAAGGTCTTGATGAAATAACTCAAATTTATAAATCTTGTCCGAGAATTATATATTATTTTCCGTTAATTGGTCAATATAATTTAGGTGCCTTATTTTATGCCGAAAATGATAAAACTTATGAAACAATTCTGCATTCTTGTATGCTATATTGCCTTAAAGGGATAAGAAAATCAAATATTTTAACTATAGGAGGGGTAATGAAAGATATATTTTTCCCATTTAGATTTGGAGAAATTTCTAATTTAAGCGATACTGCTCCTTGCGGAATTAATTGTAAAAAATGTGATAAACTTACATCTAATCTCTGCTTAGGATGTCCTTCAACTTCAGAATATAAAGGGCCATTTAAAATTCAAAAATAATCAATTTATGAAAAAACTATGAATTATAATCTTATTATTTATTTTTTAGGATAAAATTCACGGCAGATAAGAAATTTTTTGCTATATAAGTAGGATTTATACCTTCCGAATGTAATTCTTGGAAATGTTTTTGCCCGTGTCCCGTTAATAAGTATATTGTTTTACAACCTGAATTTACACCAAGCATGACATCGGAAGGATGATCTCCAATAACCCAAGAATCCTTTAAATTAATCTGATAATTGGAGGTAATAATCTCGATAAATTTTGTTTTTGGCTTTTTGCATTCGCAATTATCTTCATCAGTATGAGGACAAAAGAAAGTTTTTTCTATTTTGATGGTGTTTTGCTTTAATATCTTAATGAGATGATTATTGAATTTAAAGAAATCTTGAATTGTATAATATCCTTTTCCTATCCCGGATTGATTTGTAATAATAAATAATAAAAAATGTTGCTGGAGCAGTTTCAAACCTTTAATTACTCCCGATAAAAGTTTAAAATCTTTTATTTTATAAACATATCCTTTATCTTCGATTAATGTGCCATCCCTATCTAAAAAGATCGCTCTTCTTTTAATCATTTTTTTCTTAGATAAAATAATCTTTTCAATATTAATCTTATTTTAAAATTTTTAAGAACTTCTGTATATTTCCTAATATTTTCTATGCAAATTTTGCTTATTATTTTTTATAATCGAATAATTAAAATTCTTACTTGTTCTAATTAAACAACAAAATACAAAATTAATTGATAGATAATGGAGCATAAAAATCATATGCTTATGGATATGAATGGCAATAAAATGGAACACAAAGGAATGGGAAAAATGGAACATGAGGGGCACGATATGCAAGGGGGTCATATGGACCATCATCGAATGATGCTTGAGGATTTTAAAAAGAGGTTTATTATCTCGATTATAATTACTATTCCTATTCTAATTTTATCTCCCATGATTCAAACTTTTTTCGGATATGATCTAAGATTTCCAGGCTATATATACATCCTTTTTGTCTTATCTTCTTTTGTATATCTTTACGGCGGTTTTCCTTTCATAAAAGGAATGTACGATGAGTTAAAGAAAAAAAGGCCCGGAATGATGACATTAATTGCCATTGCTATTTCTGTAGCTTA
>CAZVTX010000033.1:0-7749 GCA_964629395.1 uncultured archaeon | reverse complement strand
ATTCCCGTTGATGGCATTGTTATTGAAGGCGAATCAGATGTTAATCAGGCACTAATCACTGGAGAATCTAAACCAATTGCGAAAAAGATAAATGATGAAGTTATTGGAGGTGCGATTAATGGGCAAGGTTCGCTTGTTGTTGAGGTAAAAAAAACTGGTAAAGATACTTATTTAAATCAAGTAGTCGAATTAGTTAGAGAAGCTCAAGAGACTAAATCAAAAACTCAAGATTTAGCTAATACTGCCGCTTTAATTCTTACAATAGTGGCACTCTCAGTTGGCTTATTAACATTTTTTGTTTGGATTTTATCGGGAAAAGATTTAGCCTTTGCAATCGAGCGAACAGCAACCGTAATGGTTATTGCCTGCCCGCATGCATTAGGATTGGCGGTTCCCTTAGTAGTAGCAAGATCAACAACTTTCGCTGCAACTTCAGGTTTATTAATTCGGGACAGAACGGCATTTGAGAATGCCAGAAATTTAGAAGCAATTATTTTCGATAAAACAGGAACTTTAACCGAAGGCAATTTTGGTGTGACTGATATTGTAACTTTAGGTAACGAAAGTGAGACTGAAATATTAGAAATTGCGGCTTCGCTTGAAATTAAATCAGAGCATCCCATTGCCGTTGGCATCGTGAACAGCGCTAAGAAAAAAGATATAAAACTTAAAGAAGTGGGAGAATTTAAAGCAATTCCGGGAAAAGGAATTCACGGAAAAATCAATGGAAAAGAATATTATGTTGTAAGTCCCGGATATTTAAGTGAGCAAGGAATAGATCTAAATAATAATGAAATAGAGAAAATAAAGCAGCAAGGAAAAACTATCGTTTATCTTTTAAAAGATAATATTCCAGTAGGAGCATTAGCTCTTGCGGATATAATCCGTGAGGAATCCAAAGAAGCAATTACTAAACTAAAAGGAATGGGCATTAAATGTATGATGCTTACGGGCGATAATAAATATGTAGCCCAATGGGTTGCAGAAGAATTAGGATTAGATGACTTTATTGCAGAGGTTCTACCGCACGAAAAAGCAAATAAAGTTAAAGAAGTTCAGAAAAAATATAAGGTTGCCATGGTTGGTGATGGAATTAATGATGCTCCTGCTTTAGCCCAAGCTGATGTTGGCATCGCGATAGGTGCTGGAACTGATGTTGCAGTTGAAACTGCAGATATTGTTCTTGTTAGAAATGATCCTAGAGATGTGGTCGATATTTTAAATCTTTCAAGACGTACTTATAAAAAAATGTTCCAAAATCTATTATGGGCAACTGGTTATAACTCTTTTGCGATTCCATTAGCGGCAGGTGTATTAATCAATTATGGAATTCTCTTATCTCCTGCAATGGGTGCCGTTCTAATGAGCTTAAGCACGGTTATTGTTGCAATTAATGCTCGTTTGTTGAAAAAATCATAAATAATAATAAAGTGGTTGTTCTATGAAAAAATGTATCTTTTTTTTCTTTTGGTTGTTAACCTTTCTTTTATTTCCTTTATTGAGCATTGCACATGAAGATACAACTCCCCAAGCAAATTTGCAGGATTATAATTGGATTATACATGCAATTTTAAGTTTAATTTCTCTTACAATTCTTATTTTATTAGCTATATATGGATTATCCATAAGAGGAATTACTAAAAAAATAATTAAAACTAAAAATAAGTATAATATTCATAAAAAACTCGCAATTTCTCTTTTAGTTTTAATAATCATCACTTTTTCTTATGGATTATGGTTGTCTTTTCTGCATGGGCAAAATCTTTTATCAACTCTACATGGTTTAACCGGCGTTATCATCCTAAGTTTCACATTAATTCAAGTGGTTTTAAGTCTAATTATAAAAAAAAGAAATAGAATGTTGAAAATTTCACACGCAATTTTTGGATTTGGACTCTTAGTTTTAATGATTTTTCAAATTATTTTAGGTTTTATTAATATAATTCTTTAGTTTTCATTTTTTTTTATTTTCTCTTATTCTTTATTGTCATATAAAAAAGATAAATAATCAAGGGAATGCTAACTCCCATGATGGCTAAATCATAATAAGTCAAGAATTCAAATCCAATCGGAATTCCCCAACCATTGTGTAAGAATATTGACCATAAATCGTGATTAGCATATTCAGGTCTCAACCAAAATTCGCTTTGCCAACCGCATACACCATTAACGCATGGCATTTCCTGAAATCCGCCAGTTAACAAGCCCCATTCAATATATTTTCCCGTAAAAATTATATCAAAGGGGCCTAACGGAGAAATAGAGTTATCAATAAAATCAAGAGTCATATGAAGAGAATAGCCTACAAAAAAAGCAATTCCATAAGGATTAAATTTAAAAAATATTACAATTAGGGCTAAAATACCAAGTGCAAAAAAAGTATGCGTATAGTAATGGTGAAAAGTATATGAATGGACTCCTAATATTAATGCAGGAATAACATCTAAATCCGGGGCTAAGCCGCCAAGTCCACCCGCCCACCAAAATAAGTATCTTTTTTCTTTGCGAAATTCCGGATCATCATCAATCCATCTAAGGATAAGTTCAGCAAAAATAATTCCAATACCAATATGAGAAATAAAAGACGGCATATTATTCTTGAATATTATAAATTATTTATTAAAGTAATGTTAAAAAAAATAAAGATATTAATAAATATTTAATAAGAATTTTCAATTCATTAATAATTCAAAAATTTATCAAATTTTATTAGATTCTATAGCTACTCGTAGTCCATTTGCAACAGCTAAAAGTTCTGAAGCTTCATGAAAGATAACTGCCATTGTAATATCTATCCAACCTAAAAAAGCAGAAGGTATCAATATTATTAAAATTATAATTGAAAATATAATGTTTTGCAAACTAATTTTCTTTGCTCTTTTACCAAGATTAATTGCATAGGATACCTTTATGATATCATCCCCCATTAAAGCAATATCCGCAGCTTCTATTGCTACATCTGTTCCTGCTGCGCCCATCGCGATTCCGACTGTTGCTCTTGCTAATGCTGGAGCATCATTTATTCCATCACCAACCATAGCGACCTTTCCATATTTTTGTTCCAACTTTTTTATAATTCTAAGTTTCTCCTCAGGTTTGAGATCTGCTTTAACATTTTCTATATCTAATTCTTTAGCAATAGCATTTGCAGTTTTTATGTTATCTCCCGTTATCATAAATACAGTAATATTCATATTTTTAAGCTCTTTCACTACAAATCTCGCTTTTGGGCGAATTTCATCTCTTATTGCAATTATTCCTAAAATTTTATTTTTATTTCCAATTAACATAATTGTTTTTCCTTCTTCTCCTAACTTGTTTATTAAATCAATACATTGAGATGTATCGCATATTTCATCAAATAATCTTAATTTTCCAATATAAATTGGTGAATTTTGTATTCTCGCTTTTACGCCGTATCCTGCAATAGCGCTAAAATCGGTAATCTCTAAAGCGTTAATGTTTTTTTCTTTTGCTTTCTCTATAATTGCTTTAGCTAGCGGATGCTCTGAAAATTTTTCAATACTATATGCTAATTGCAAGATATAATTTTGATCACCTTCCAAGGCTATGATATCCGTAATGATAGGTTTTCCTTTAGTAAGCGTTCCGGTTTTGTCGAATGCTACTGCATTTATTTTACCTAAATTTTCGAGATGTATCCCTCCCTTGATAAGGACTCCATTTTTTCCCGCTTTTCCTATTCCAGCGGCGATTGCTATTGGCGTAGACATTACTAAAGCACAAGGAGCTGCCGCCACTATAAATACAATTGATTTTATCGTCCATTCTGGATACAATGATTTTATAATTAGAGAATTTATAATTAATATCAATGCAATTAATAAGACAATTGGAGAATAAATTTTTCCAAATTTTTCGATAAAAATTTGTGCCTTTCCCTTCATTTCTTGTGCTTCCTCGACCAAATGAATCATTTTTGATAAAGTATTATCATAAAAAGAAGCTGTTGCCTTTATCACTAAAACTCCTTCTTGATTAATTGTTGCCGAAAATACTCTCATACCTTCTTTTTTTTCAACCGGAATTGATTCTCCCGTAACAGGTGCTTCATTTATACTTGATCTGCCCTTTATTATTATCCCATCAGTCGGAATTGATTCTCCGGGTTTAACTATAAAAATATCGCCCACTTTTAGATTTTCTGCAGGAATTTTTATTTCAGTATCGTTATTTAGCAAATATGCCTCCTTTGGCGCTAAATCGAGCAATTTTCTAATTGAATGGCGCGTTTTTGCATATGTATATTCTTCAATTCCTTCTGCACCTCCATATAAGAAAACTAAAAGCGCTGCTTCTTCCCACATACCTAATAAAGCACTCCCTATTGTTGCTGCAAGCATAAGGATCTCAATTCCAATTTCTTTTTCCTCAATTAATTCTTCAAAACCTTCTTTAATCCAATGGAAGCCCCCTAAAATTATTGCAATAAAAAATAATAAAATCTCAATAAAAAACGGGATTATATTAAAAAATACTAATAGAATAGTAATTCCGATTATTATTCCTGAAATAAGTGCATTCCGAATTTGCGGATAAAGGTACCATTTTCCTTTAAAGATTTTTTCTATTTTTTCATTCTTAACTTTATTTTCTTTTTCCATTAAAATCAACCATTTTATAATTTTCTATAAATAAATTTAATCTTCATTTTCATAACGAATACAAGCAAATATTTCTTGATATACTTCAGCTATTATATCTTCGCTAATTTGTAAGAGTTCTCTAACTTTTGGATTCCTAATGCTATAATAAATTTTTTTACCTTCTCTACGATTTTTAACCAGTCCGCATTCAAGAAGACAACTTAAATGATTTGAGATATTAGACTGACTTTGTCTTGTTTCATTGACTATCTGGCTCACTGATTTTTCGCAATCTTTTAAACTTTCTAAAATTGATAATCTAGTTTGATCACCAAGTCCACGAAAAAATTTTGCTTTAATCTTTAATTTTTCAATTTTTTGATAGATCATTATATCATTAATTGATGATATAATAATATTTAAAATTAATTATTATTATTCTACTATCTCTCGAATATTCATCTATTTTAATATTTTAACTATAAATAATAAGATTTAACCTTGAAAAGATATTTTGATTATCATTATATATTATTTTCTATAATTTTTTATTTTTACAAACTAATCTCTTTTAAAATCACAAATAAATAGAGTTTTACGTTCTTTGGGAAGAAGTTTTAATTGCTAAAATATAATTTATAGAAGATAATAAAAAAAAACCTAAAAATTTTTATTAGTATATTAGTTTGATGTTATTATATCGATAAATTTTTACTTAATTTTAAAAAAATAAGGTTTTAAAGAATAAGAATATCATAAATTAATAAATTAAATAATAATGAAAAAATTAAATGCCCGAATTGTGGAAACGAAAATGAGCAATTAACAAAATTTTGTGAAGAATGTAAAATTGAATTAGACACAGATATTAGGTTTTGTCCTGAATGTTCCTCCGTAAATTATGTAAATGCGATGGAATGCCGGGTATGCGGAACAAAATTAACAAAAATTAATTACAAAATTAATTCAATAGAAAAAAGTATGACTCTTGAGGAATTCAATGCTTTACCAAATAGAATGTTTATTACAAAATGTCCTATTTGTCACTCTCCTCAAACGATTAAATTTATGGAAGATAAATTTTCCGCTTTCTCCAATTGCACCGAATGCAATGCGTTAATATTAATAAATTTTGATGAGAAACAAAATATTATCAAAACAAGTTCGAAAGAACAAGGGAATATTTGGAGAAAAGTTGATTATTGCCCCCGTTGCTTTTCAAAAATCGAGCTTGCATCAAAATACTGCCATAATTGCGGATTAGACTTCCTTAAAATTAAAATTTGTAATCGATGCTTCTCTCCAAACTATTTAGACGAGAAATTATGTCATGTGTGCGGTGCTGATTTTTCTATTAAACCAAATATAACAAATGTATGTACTAATTGTAAAGAAGATAATCTCGAAATCGCTGTAATGTGCGCAAATTGTGATCAGAATCTATTAATGATTCACTGCTCAAATTGCTATGAAGATAATGAATTTTATTGGACTTCATGTTATAATTGCGGAGCTCAAATCGGTAAATGGGTTTTAGAAAAAGATGAACTCAAAAAAACTTTCGATATATATTGGGGACCAAATGCAGTTGACTTTAAAAGAGCTTTAGATTATGAAGAAGAAATACTTGATAGGGAAAAACCTTTAATTCTTACTCAAGAAGAACAGGAATTTTTAGATGATCTTAAGTTTGCACACCCCAATATTGATATATTCCAAGCAAAAGCACTTTATGACTTAAAACAAAGTGCCGGCATCATTAATTCCTTTAGTACAATAGGAACAGATGTTACGGATTTAGTAATCCATCAAGAACAATTAACCGAACTTCCGATTACTTTTCAATACTTAGACAAACTTTGGAATATAGACCTATCATTCTGCAAACTAACAACTCTTCCCAATTATCTTAAAAACTTCCGAGCATTGGAGAATCTTAAAATTATTGGAAATCCGTTCGATTCTTTTCCGCCAGTTTTAAATATTTTACATGAAAAAGGCGTAATCATAGATGCATATGATATATTAAAAGATGAATTTGGCTCTAAGACTGTAACTACCCCGCCAGTAATCGATTCTGAAGCTGAAAACCAAAAAATTGAAATTGAGCAAAAAGAAGATTTAAAGGAAAAAGATACAATTCAAATCACCCGTACCCGGGATTCAAAAGAAGCATTTAATTATTATAAGAAAATGGGATTAAATGCAAAAGAGGTATTAGGATTAGTAAATCTGGAATATATCGCTGGAGATCTTCCTCTTGTAGATGAAATATCTCCTGAAACTTTTGGTGTTATGATTGAAAATAAAAAAGTTGTAGGATTAGGACTTTATAATAGAAAAATCGAAGAATTTCCGGATGATATTATTAAATTCAAAGACCTTGTATCATTAAGCCTTTCCGGTAATAATATTGAATCTTGGCCTGAAAATTTCGGATCATTAAAAAAACTCGAAAATCTCTTTCTAGATAATAATTATATGGAAATTATCCCGGATTTCTTCCAAAATTTCAAAAAATTAAAGCGGCTTTCCATTGCTTCTTCTAACCTGCTGGAAATCCCTACATGGCTCGGCAATTTTTCAAATCTTACTTTTTTAAATTTAGCTAATAACGATTTAGATATATTCCCTAAAGCTCTCGAAAAGTTAAAAAAATTAAAAAAATTCATCCTCACGGGAAATGATTTTGATTCGATTCCTGATTACTTAGAAAAATGGGCTAAAAATGTCGAAATATTGCTTTAAAGTATTCACAACTGATATTCTAAAATTTGGTGATTAGAACTAAGATATCAAAAATTTTCTGAATAATTAACAATTTTATTATATTTTTGTATAATATTATATATAATGATAGAACGAAAAAAACATAAAAAAGTAAATAATCTGCAAGAATATTTTCTTGAATATGATGATGTTGTTTTATCAACGATAATTGTTTCTTTTTGTCTCGTAGGATTAACGATACTTTTAAAAGTTATTTTTCCTAACCAACCAAATTACCCCATAGGAGATAATTTATTTGTACGGGATAGCTATTTGGTAATGTTTTTTTTTGTTATATTTGGCTTAATTGTTGTATTAAGGGTTTGTTCGAAAATAACTTTCCTAGTTTAAATATCATTTTTCTTGAAATATA
>CAZVTX010000032.1:4549-18113 GCA_964629395.1 uncultured archaeon | reverse complement strand
GTGCTCATTTTTTAACTTTGCTAATGATAAATTTTGTTTTCTCATTTCTTTTACGATTATATAGATTGCCCCAGAACTCGGTCCTATTATTCCTAAATTTGGCCCTTTCGGTTCTGGGCACCATAAAAATAATTTGGCAAATTCAAATAATTCAATATAATTCTCAACTACAATACCTCCCGCATTTTTAAGTTCTTCTTCTCTCTTTTTATCTTTTCCTACATAAAAAAATAAAATTGGTTTAATTGGGGCTACTTTTTTAGCGATTTCTATTAAATCATCGGCAATTTCTCTTAAATATAATGTAATTACACCGATATTATCATCTTTTGCAAAATATTCAAGGATATCGCTTTCACTTACGCTAGTACTATACCCGAGATGAATTACTTTTGATACAGGAAGATTTTGAGAGGGTGACCACCAGCCCATAGCTCCTGCGAGACCTCCAGATTGAGCGATAAATCCCAGTCCCTTCTTGCTTCTACGATTTATTTTCATAATATATTGTCTTACAGGAATAATAGATGTTGAGAAATTGTTATTGAAATTTAAAATCCCAATCATTGAAGGACCCATATATATAACGTCGTATTTTTTACTCAAAGCATCTAATTTAGAAAGTGTCTCATCGAAATTTTCATGATTACTAATATCTGCCTCAATTGCGATGTTTTTAACACCAAATTTAGCCAACTTTTCAAAAATTTCTAAAATATGTTTACCCAAAACAATAACAGCTAAGTCAGGAACTTCAGGAATTTCTTCGAGAGAACTGTAAGATTTGATACCAAGTATTTCTTTTGCGTTAGGATTAACAATATATATATTTCCTCTATAGAAAATCTCTAATAAATTTTTTAAAATAGTAGAATTAAAGGTAAATTCTTTCCGTGATACTCCTATAAGTAAAACACTTTTAGGATTAAAAAACGGTTCTAAACGATTAAGTATTTGACTCATTTTATAATAAAATTACTTTTCTAATATAGTAAATTTTTTTATTTTAATTAGATTTTCTTATCAAAATTTCTTTATTTTCCTAATATAATTAAATTAATTCAAATTTATTAATTAAATGCCGCCAATAAATTCAATCATTATATGTCTGCTATTTGGATTAGCAAGTACTTGTACACTACATTTAGCGAAAGCTATGGAGAGACATGGTATAGAAATTTTTAATTTTAAGAAAAGTTTTAAGGAAAAGGGAAAAAAGCCTTTAATATATATTATCGGATTAGTTTTTAATAATATCGTTGTTTTATGGCAAATATTAGGGTTGATGTTTGGCCCAGCTGCTGTATTTTCTTCAGTTTTTGGGATTGGCTTAATCATTTTGATGCTTTATTCGCATTATATTTTAAAGGAAGATATTTCTAAAATAGAGCTTTTTGGAGCAATTCTAATTATATTAGGCACTACTGCTGTTGGATTTTTATATATTATAGAACCAAGTGTAATTGAAGAAGTAAATTATGATAGATTTTATTTTCTTATAATTATTATTGTCATCGTTTTTAGTATATTACTAATATTTTCTTTTAAAACAAATATAGGAGTTGCCTTTATATTTGGTGCAATAGCGGGAAGCTTCGGTGGAATTGATAATGTTTTAAAGAGGATTGGATTAAAGGCTGGTTTTATGGAATTAATTAATAGCATTTTATCACTTTCTCAAGAGGGAATTATATTTCTTTTTTCATTAATAAGTGCAAATCTCGCTTTTTTAATAACTCAGATTGGATTTGGAAAGAAGGCAGATGCTTCAAAATTAGTTCCGATGTATAATTCGTTTTATATTATAATGCCGATTATTTTTGAACTTGTAATTTTTGATAATGTCTACTTAAGTATATGGAAAATTTTAGCAATTGGTGTAATTATAATAGGGATATTTTTAATGAATCTTTTTACTAATCCTGAAAAATTAATTATCCAAAAAATTGAAAAAACTTAGAATAAGTGAGAATTTATCTTCTAAATATTATTTTTAAGATTGTGTTGCTGCTTTTTCAGCTACGGTAAGTTCATAGAGAGGTATTTCTCTTCTTTTCTTTGCATCATAGAGCGGTAAACCCGCCCGTTTAAGAATATCTTCTGATTTATATTGCAAGACAACAATTTGACAAGTACACGGTATTTTCATACTGGCAACTCTTAATCGATCTCTTACTAAAGCTAAATTCTTTAGATAGGTCCCTACATCACATATAATTTGTCCTGCTTTAATCCTTGCACATACTCCAGTCGGTTTTCCGAATGAATTTCTCATTCCTGATTGGACTCTATCTGCTCCTGCAAATGCAAGCATACGATTTTCTCTTACTTTATGGAATGGTTTTGGGCGAATTCTCAACCTAAAATTGGCTCTTCCTAACTTTTTTTGTAGTTTACTATTAATTGTGATACGTATTGCTTCTAAAGCGTTAGAAGATAACTGAATCTTTTTGTTTACTTTTAAGCCTACTACTAAATCCCATTCTTCCCATGGTATTTTTTTATTTCCCCCCCAATATCTCGTAATTTTGCTCTGGGCACCACCTCTGGCGTATTCTCTCCTCCTATTTGAACTTCTTTTATATTGAAAAGCTTTAGGTGCCCATTTTCTGTAGCAATGCCACGGTCTTCTATGTGCCATTTTTGACGCCTTTTTTATATATCTTATTAATTTTATAAAAATTAAAAATAAATAACTTAGATGTTTTATTTTCATGAAAAATAGTTAAAAAATTTTATTAATTTAATGCGTTTTTGTCGTAAATGAAAATGATCGATATTCACACGATTCTAAAAAAAAAAACGGAATTATTATGTAAGGGAGTATATTTAAGCGAAGAATTTTTAGAAGTTTATCGCTCCAGAGGGATAGATATTAATTTTGGTCGAAAAGGAGGCGCAGGGCCTTTAGGGGGAAGATATTTTTTCCTTGAAGATGGGGAGACATTAGTTAATGTTGCTCTATGGAATGATAAAAAGAAATCAAATCTTACTTTAAAAGACTGGAGCGATGGTTATTTTGAAGTTTATGACGAGAGGGAGAAAGGATTTTTTTGTAAAATGGAGCTTATTCCTGAACCAAAATTTTATAATAAATTAACTTCTGATGGAATAGAGATGAAAAAAATAGCATTAGTTCATGGATACGATTGTCTTTCTAGTACGATTTATCAGAAATGTAAATATTGGGCATGCGGAGAAGCTTGTAAATTTTGCGGGATTGAGTTATCTTTAGCATATGGAACAACGATATTAGAAAAAAATTATAAACAAATGAATGAAGTTATTGCTGCCGCTATGGAAGAAGGGCGATGTAATCATATGACACTTACAAGCGGAACAACAGAAGAAAGTGATAAAGGTGCAAAAAGATATATAGAATTATTAAAAGGGATAAGGAAAGAATATCCGGAACTTCCCTTACATATACAAATTGAACCTATAGATGATTTATCTTATCTCGAAAAGTTAAAGGATGCGGGCGCAGATACAATAGGAATTCATATAGAAATTTTAGATGAATTTTTGCGAGAAATAATTACTCCGGGGAAAGCAAAAATCCCTAATGACCAATTTAAAAAATCTTGGGAACGTGCTATTGATATATTCGGTAAAAATCAAGTAGAAACTTACATTTTAACGGGTTTTGGTGAATCGCCTAATGATTTCATTGATTCCTTAGAAGAAGTAGTATCGATAGGTGTCATTCCCTATATTACTCCCGTAAGAGCGATACCGGGAGTTAAATCAACAATTCCAATTATGAATCATAATACTCTTTTAGAGATCTATAGTTTAGCAGCAAAAATGATGAAAAAATATAATGTTAATCCGCTTGAACATAAAGCGGGTTGCGTAAAATGTGGAGGATGCTCGGCTATAAATGAGGCTTATAAGGCTCAATTGAACTAAATTAAGGGAGATAACCTTATTATTATCTTATAATGATGTCTATTCATTTTAGTATCCAATAAATTTTGTTCTATTTTAATAATACGAATTGACCTTACGCTTTGTTTTAAAGATTTTCTTATAATTCCCTCTAATAGTCCTTTTATGAATAATTTATATGAATTTTCCTGAAATTCTTTTTGAAAAGTATAATTGATTATTATAAGATTTTCTTCTTTTTCATAAACATCTATAATTGGATTTCCGAATCCGAATAAAGCAAGAGATCTTAAAGTTGCTTTAAGAAGATCTATTGATTCCAAATAATAGAGTGATTGTGTCGTAGACGTTAATTTACGACCTATAGCCATTGATTTTTCCCTTAATTCTCTTTTTCCTCCTTCTATAGATAAGTTTAACGGAATTTCTAAAAGTGCATTAAAATATTCTACAGGGGCAATCAAATACGGTACATTAGCAAGATAAATTGAGCCATCTTGGTATTTAAGGAGATTTCTCATAGTTTCAAAACTTGTTAAAAACGCCCCGCGAATTAAGAAAGAATAACGATCAAGTTCTCGATTATATTCAATTATATAAGGTTCTGCTTTAATATCATGGATAGTTCCTGCATGTTTTAAAATTTTTATATGATGTTCTGTAAGTCCTGCAGTCTCTATAGCCGATAAATCGCAAACTAAATGACACATAGATTGAATTTTTGCCTTTAATTCTTGATTGATTATATCCTTTTGCATAAGCATTATAGTAACATAATTACTCTTAGTTGATTCAATAAGACTATTATAAACGATATCAAGTGCATTGGCACCCAATTTGAGAAGGAAGGGATTTAAAGAGAAATATATTATAAATTTTTCAGCTTTTTCTTGACCTCTTTTTTCAATATCTCGCAGCATTTGATCAATTGCCGTAGAAATTCTGAGCTGTAATTCCATTTTATCTTCCATTATACTTACATCAGTCTCACTTAAAGCGACTAAATCAAGGATATAAAGATTATTTCCGCATTCATGACCTTTTCCTATAAAAGCTCTATCAATATTTTCAGAATCTTGTTCTGAATCTATTATACAATTTTGATCTAAGTTTTTTAATCTTTCAATTAAATATTTCGTTAAAGGATCGGCAAATATAACCAGAACTTTATTAGAGATATTTAAATTTGCCCGTGCAATACAATAACTTAAAATATCGCCTCCGCATCCTAAAGATTCTTGAATTAGATTTATAGAAGCTGGTGTAAAGCCGCCACCTATCATCTCATCAAATTCACGAATCCCGGACGATATTTTACTTCTTTCTGTTTTTTGTGCAAGTAGAGTCTCTTTTCCTAAATCTTTTTCAAATTCTTGGCTCATTTTAATACCCTATTTTTTTTAACATTAATTTTGTAATAAACTCAAAAGCTTCATTCATACCTTCACCGGTTTTAGCAGATGTAAATGTTGTAGGAATTCTTATTTTAAATTGATTTTGGAGATATTGTTCAGCCCTTTTTGCAAAATTCTTGTCATAATTCAAATCTATTTTGTTGCCAATTACTAAAAGCGGAAATTTGGATAAATCGGTAATATTTAGAGAACGAATTAACTCATCTACCCATGCATCTATGTGCAATAAAGAATTTTTATTTGTAACATCCCAAACGCATAAACACCCTTGAGATCCTTTTATGTATTTTGATCTGATTCGGGAAAAAATAGATTGTCCTCCAACGTCCCAGATTTGTAAAACTACATTGACCATTTTTCCAGGTTCAACTTCTATATCAAGTGTTTTAGTAAGAAATGCAACGCCTATTGTTGCTAAGTAAGATTCTTTGAAGAATCCCTCACAAAAATGATGGATTAAGGACGTTTTTCCGACATTAGGGTCTCCTAAAACACTAATTTTAAATTTTAGTTTTTCTATTGACATTAATTTGCTCTTATTTATGGTTCGTTTCATTTTATCGCATAATTTTAATTAGATTAAGAAAATAAAAAGATTTTTTCCATTAGAGATATCGCGTATAATTAAAGAAATTCAATAAAAATTAATAATTTTGCCATACTAATACTCATGATATTGATAAATAGAGTTTAAATCTTTAATAATTAAGTGTGTTACTATGACAGAATCTGAAAATTTAGAACAAGCGAAACAAGAATGGGAGACTAAATGTCTCGGTGAAAATGCCAATAAAGAGAGAAAGAAATCTTTTAGAAATCTTTCCGATATTGAGATTAAAAGGCTATATACCCCCGGTGATTTAGAAGAAATTGGATTCGATTACATGAGAGATTTAGGATTTCCGGGAATGTTTCCATTCACCAGAGGAGCTTATCCTAATATGTATCGTGGTAGGCTCTGGACAATGAGACAATTTGCAGGAATGGGAACTGCTGAGCAAACGAATAAAAGATATAAATTCTTATTGGAACATGGTCAAACAGGTTTGAGCGTTGCTTTTAGTCTTCACACCATCTATGGTTATGAAGCTGATGACCCGAGAGCTTTAGGTGAAATTGGTAAAGAAGGTGTCTCAATTGATACCTTAAAAGATATGGAAATATTGTTTGATGGAATTGATCTTTCTAAAATTAGCACATCAATGACGATTAATGGGCCCGCCGCAATTTTATTGGCAATGTATATAGTTACTGCAGAAAAGCAAGGTCATACACCCGATAAACTTAGGGGTACAATACAAAATGATATTTTAAAGGAATATATTGCCCAAAAATCGTGGATTTTTCCTCCTGAACCATCAATGAGATTAATTGTGGATACTATCGAATATTGTACCAAATATGTTCCTCAATGGTATACAATTTCTATCAGCGGTTATCATATTAGAGAAGCAGGAGCTACTGCAGTCCAAGAACTTGCATTCACTCTTGCCGATGGTTTTGCGTATGTTGAAGCCGCAATTGAGAGGGGATTAGATGTTGATGATTTTGCCCCGAGATTATCCTTTTTCTTCAATTCTCATAATAATTTCTTTGAAGAAATTGCAAAATTTCGGGCAGCACGAAGAATATGGGCAAAAAGGATGAAATATAAATATGGTGCTAAAAAGCCTGAATCTATGAGATTGAGATTTCATACTCAAACGGCCGGTGTTTCACTAACAGCTCAAGAACCGGAAAATAACATTGTTAGGGTAACATTACAAGCATTAGCAGCCGTACTCGGTGGAACACAATCACTCCATACAAATTCATTTGATGAAGCATTATGTTTACCAACAGAAAAAGCCGTAAGAATAGCGCTTAGAACTCAGCAGATTATAGCCCATGAATCGGGAGTAACTGATACCGTTGATCCTTTAGCAGGTTCTTACTATATAGAATGGTTAACTACAAAGATGGAACAAGAAGCGGAAAAATATTTCGAAAAAATCGAAGAATTAGGAGGTGTAATCCCTGCAATAAAGGCTAATTTCTTCCAGCAAGAAATTGCAAATGCTGCCTATAAATATCAGCAAGAAGTTGAAAATAAGGAAAGAATTATTGTTGGTGTTAATGATTTTAAGTTAAGAGAACCTTGTAGTGTAGAAATTCTTAAAATTGACGAAAAAGTTGCAGAAGAACAGATTGCAAGGTTAAAAAAGGTAAAGGAAGAAAGAGATAATGACGCTGTTAAGGAAAAATTGGAGAAATTAAAAGAAGCGGCTAGAGGTACCGAAAATTTGATGCCATATATAATTGATTGCGTTCGGGAATATGCCTCTGTTGGAGAAATAATAGGTGCATTAAAAGAAGTTTTCGGAACTTATGAAGAAGATTCCATATTTTAAATAAGAATCTTTTTTGAAAAATTAAATAAATTATTTCTAAAATGATATATTTTCAGTATTATAATTAAATATCCCGTTAGATTTTAGATTGGAGGAATATGAAATGTCTCAGAATAGGAAAATTAAAGTCCTTGTATGCAAACCCGGCTTAGATGGTCATGATCGAGGTGCAAAAGTTATAGCGAGAGCTTTAAGAGACGCAGGAATGGAAGTAATATATACCGGATTACACCAGACTCCGGATGATATTGTTAATACGGTAATTCAAGAGGATCCGGATGCAGTTTTGCTAAGTATTCTTAGCGGAGCCCATAATGCAATATGTCCCGTTATTATGCAAAAATTGAAAGAAAAAGGGATAGATGATGTTTTGGTTGCGGTTGGAGGGATTATTCCTGATGAGGATAAACCATTTTTAGAGAAATGCGGATTAAAAGGATTTCATGGTCCTGGAACTAAATTAAAAGATATAGTGGAGTTTGTAAAAAATAATCTTAAGAGATAATAATGCCGTATGATGATCTTATTGAACGACTCCTTAAACATGAACCACGTGCAGCTGCACGATTAATTACATTTGTAGAGAATGATGTTAGTGCTGCTGAGGAAATAATAAAGAAAATATATAAATATACCGGAAATGCATATATCCTCGGAATAACGGGTGCACCGGGTAGCGGAAAATCCACTTTTATTTCTAAATTAACAAAGATCTATGTCGATCAAGGGAAAAAAGTAGGTATTATCTGTGTTGACCCTACTTCCCCTATAACCGGAGGTGCTCTTTTAGGAGATAGGATACGAATGAAAGAGAACTTCAATCTTGGAAATGTTTTTATTCGGAGTATGGCAAATCGGGGGCAATTGGGTGGACTTGCAAGAGCAACTGAAGATGTAATCAAAATTCTTGATGCATATGGGTGCGATATTATTATTGTTGAAACAGTTGGAGTGGGACAATCAGAAGTAGATATATTTCGCTCAGCCGAGACCGTCATTGTATTACTTGTTCCAGGTTTAGGGGATGATATTCAGGCTATAAAAGCAGGAATTATGGAGATTACAGATATTTTTGTTGTTAATAAAATGGATTTACCGGGTGCTGATAAAAAAGTAGCTGAATTAAAACAAATGCTTGAACTAAAAAATAGTTTCAAATACGATAATAATCAAAAATATCAATCCTTAAAATCAGTAAGATGGTCTCCTGAAATTATCAAAGTTAATTCAAAAACGGGAGAAAATTTCAACAAACTTTTAGAGATTATAAATAAACATCGAGAATTCTTAAGAAATTCGGGAATTTTGGAAGATTTTCTTAAAGATAGAATAAAAAATGAAGCCAGACAAATTTTAAAACATAAATTATCAAAAAAAATTGAGCAAATATTAAATTCTGATGAGCTCATTAATGGCTTTATTAAAAAAGCCATAGAAAAACAGATAGATCCATATTCTATGGCAAATGAGCTCATCAGACTCCTTGGAGTTGAAAAATGAAAAAAAGGTTCATTTTAGTCGTCGGAGGAGGCAAATTTGGTAAAAAAGCTGTCGAATATGGGCTAAAACATAATTATTCTATTATTGTAATAGACAATAGGCATAATTGTATTGTAAATAACAGTGCTGATAAAATATTTAATAATTATGATGAGTTCTTAAAAAAAATTAATAATTTAACTGAAAAAAAAGTATTTCTTTTAATTTCAGATGTATCTATAACCTATAAATTAATTAAAGATTTTTTACCCGAATTAATAATTCCCGTAGTTCCAATACATTTAATGGCAAATATCATAATTCAATTTTTAAGAGAAAATTCAATTAATTTAAAGGCTTCACCAAGTCAGACATTAGAATTCATTAAAAATTCTAATCCTGACTTAATCTTAGGATATAATCCAAATAAAGGAACTATTTATTTATCATATGCTAAAGAAAATGAAAAATGTCCCGATAATTGTACGGGACCTCCTGATTATTGTCCAAATTTTAAACGTGAAAAGCCAATTACTATTACTGACTTCGTTAGGAATCAATTTGGCATGTCTAAATTATATAAATTCGATGTTAATAATAATAAAATTATAATATCAATTGAAAGTTTCCAATTAACTTCGGGATTAGGCGGATTAAAAGGAACGGATGTTGAAAGTATTATCAATAACTTAAAAAATGATTTATATTTATTTCAGCATGGAATTAAATTAGCAATTTCCACAACCTGCAATTGTCATGGAGTTATAAATTTTTATGAAAAAGAAGCTTAAGAATTATCATCTCTATTAAAAAGCTTAATTCTTAAATCCATTGCCTTAGGACTATTTAGACAGTTAATCTCACAACAAGCGGGAAAATAAGTATATACTACAAATTTATCAGCTGGAACTAATAAATAGTAAAGCGAATGAATCAAACTACAGGTTTTAGAAATATTTTCCATAGGACCATCACAAAGTGCTTTTTTATGTGCTTCTTTATTTACGTAAATACATAATCCATCATGAGGTATAAAACCGAAAAGATATTGATACCTCGGAATAATAGGGTATTTATCTGATTCTACTTTACGTTCATATTCTATTTCGATATTATTAAAGTCAAGTGTAAATTTTAACGCCCTATAAGAATCATTTTGACGATCTTCTTCGTTAATTTTATGTATAATAAAGTCTCTTGAAACTGCTTTATCAATTAAAGTTTCTAATTCGGGAGATATCATTTTTTCTTTTCTTTTTTAGGGTTTATCCATTCTGAATAAATTTCTATAATATTAAGATCATCTTTTTTTTTGCAAAATGGACATTCTTCATTAGTAACTTCTTTAAAAACATAATCTCCAACTTTAAAAGGACGAGAATAATCTTTTTTACAATTTTCACATTTAACTACGGTATATTCTCTTGGTTCTTTCTTACTTTTTCCCAAGACATGTTCTCCGATATCCGGAATCGGCGGGAATTGAGGTTCTTCACTCATAATTCAATTTTATTATTCTTTTTTAATAATAATAAACAAATATAACCTAATATTTTTTATGTTATTTTTTTTGAAATAAAAAGAAGTTAAAGATAAAATGATATTTTGATATTGGGAATTTTTTTAAGCTTCTTTACCATTTGTGTTATTTTCCTTTAATTCTTCTTTATTTTTATCTTCTTTATCTTTAGTTTCTTTTTCTTCAGTTGATTCTTCTTTTTTCTCTTCTTTTTCTTGGGTTTGATTCTCAGGTGGTTTAGGTTTTTTAGAAATTACAACCTTACAATATCGAAGTATATCTTTATTTAGTTTCCAGCCATCTTGAATTACATCAACTACACTATTTTCGGGTAATTTATCATTTTCAATTGTAGTTATCGCTTCGTGTATACTGTAATCAAATGGATCTTCACATTTTACCTCTATCGGTTCTGCTCCGTAAGATTTCAGAATATTCATAAATTGATTGAAAAATTGTACAAGTGCTTCATTATCTTTTTCTGAATCCAATGCTTTCTTAAAAGAATCATATAAAGGTAAGAAACTCTTCAGTATTGATGCAGTATATTGAACTTGTAAGTCTTGGCGTGATTTATCCCATCGTTTTTGAGCATTTTCGAAATCTGCTTGAATTCTTATAGCTCTATTCTTAAAATTATCACGTTCTTCTTTTAATTTTTCAATTTCTTGCTCTTTTTCCTTTAATTGCTCTTCAAGCTCTTCGATCTTTTTAATAAGTTCATCCTTAGAAAAATACTCCAATTGTTTTTGCTCTCCTTTTTGCTCCAATTTTTCAACTTTTTCGGTTTTATCTTCAATTTCATAATCCTTTTTTGCTTCTTTGAGAATTGTTTCTTTAACCTCTCCAGAATTTTCAATATTATTATTTGATTTAACTTCTGAATTATTTTCTTTATCCTCGACCATAGTTTTTCACCAATATCCCATCGGATTATTTTTATTCAAAAATCGATGATATTAAAAATCTTAATTTTGATATATAAATGATCCCTATATCATAAAATTTTTTATTATTGAATGAATTATAATCCTTAAAGCTTTAGTTATTTTTGACATAAATTAATTTATTTATTTAATATGGTGAATATCTATGTCCGAAGAAAAACCAAAAACAAAGAAAAAGAAAGAAATAATTGTAGGAATTGACTTAGGAACATCAAATAGCGCTTGTGCAGTTATTACAGCTACTGGAAAGCCCGAGATTATTCCTGCAGCAGAAGGTAGAACATTAGGCGGGAAAGCATTTCCATCATACGTAGCCTTTGACAGCGAAGGAAGAAAACTAGTCGGGGAACCTGCAAGAAGACAAGCAGTGTCTAATCCCGAAGGTACCGTATATGCTATTAAGCGAAAAATGGGAACCAATTATAAAGCTCGGGTTAAGGTAGGAAATGAATGGAAAGAATTTACTCCTGAAGAAATTTCAGCGATGATATTAAGAAAGATAAAAAATGATGCATCTGCTTATTTAGGTCAAGAGGTTAAAAAAGCTGTAATTACGGTTCCCGCTTATTTTAATGATGCCCAAAGAACAGCTACCAAGAATGCAGGGGAAATTGCGGGCTTAGAAGTTGTAAGAATGATTAACGAGCCTACTGCCGCATGCTTAGCTTATGGACTGGACAAGGATACTAAAGATAAAATTTTAAAAGTGGTTGTTTTAGACCTTGGTGGAGGTACTTTCGATGTTACCGTAATGGAATATGGTGAGGGTGTAGTAGAAGTCTTATCAACAGCAGGAGATACTCAACTTGGGGGTACTGATATGGACAATGCCATCATAGATTGGATATGTGAGGAATTCAAGAAAAAAGAGGGTGTAGACCTTAAACAAGATAGAAAGGCAATGATTAGATTAAAAGATGCTGCCGAACGAGCTAAAATTGAATTATCAACTACCTTATCAACTCAAATTAATTTACCGTATATTACACAAAAAGAGGGTAACCCCCTTCACTTAGAAATGGAGCTTACAAGAGCTAAACTTGAACAATTAATAGAACCCGTATTAAAACGATTGGACCCTATTATGCAAAGAGCAATATCGGATGCTAAAATTTCAGTAGCCGATGTCGATAAGGTTATATTAGTTGGCGGTCCAACAAGGATGCCTGCAGTCCAACAAAGATTTAAAAAATTTTTCGGGAAAGAACCCGAACATTCTGTTGATCCGATGGAATGTGTAGCTATAGGAGCAGCAATACAAGGTGCTGTTATTGCAGGAGAAATTGATGATATTCTTTTATTGGATGTTACTCCTTTATCATTAGGGGTAGAAACATTAGGAGGAGTATTCACCAAAATAATTGAGAGAAATACTACAATTCCTTGTGAAAAATCACAAATCTTTAGCACAGCCGAAGATAATCAGCCCGCCGTAACAATACATGTCCTACAAGGAGAGAGGGCAATGGCAAAAGATAATATGTCATTAGGTATGTTTCATCTGACGGGGATTCCTCCGGCTCCAAGAGGTGTTCCGCAAATAGAAGTAAAATTCTCCATAGATGCAGATGGAATTGTCCATGTTACTGCAAAAGATTTAGGAACAGGAAAAGAAACCGGAATTACCGTTACCGGTGCACAAGGACTTTCTCCTGAAGAGATTCAAGAAAAAATTAGAATTGCAGAACAATTTGAAGAAGAAGATAGAAAATTACGTGAAAAAGTTGAGACTAAAAATAATGCTGAATCCATGATATATCAAACAAGAAAATTAATCGAAGAAAATAAAGATAAAATTACCGAAGATGAAAAGAAGCAGATTGAAGCAGCAATTAAATCTCTCGAAGAAGATATTAAAAGTGATGATGTAAATAGGATTAAATTAGGAATTGAAAATCTTCAGAAATCAATTTATAGTTTCTC
>CAZVTX010000032.1:0-4449 GCA_964629395.1 uncultured archaeon | reverse complement strand
TAAATAGGATTAAATTAGGAATTGAAAATCTTCAGAAATCAATTTATAGTTTCTCGCAAAGAATTTATTCACAACAAGCTCAGCAAGCTGCTCAACAAGCTCAACAAGCAGCTCAAGGTTTTACGGGAACACCACCAGGTAGTACGGGAGCTGCCGATACAGGTGCAGGTGCGGGTGGTGCTACATATAAAACGGAGAAAGACAAAGATAAAGATAAAAAAGTTGTAGATGTAGATTGGGATGAGGATTAAGCACAATTTTAAATTTTCTTTTTAAATTTTTAGGTTTTGTTTGATAATTCTTAAGAAGGAATTGTGAAAACATAAATTTTATCAAGAATATTTCAATTTAATAACCTCTAAATTAAAATATATCAATGAGCGCCATATATTATGAGTAATAGAAAAAAAAGAGATTATTATGAGGTTTTAGGTGTAAGCCGAGACGCCACTGAAGATGAGATCAAATTAGCTTATAGACGACTTGCAAAAAAATATCATCCTGATTTAAATAAGGATGACCCCAATGCTAAGGAAAAATTTATAGAAATTCAAGAAGCCTATGAAGTTCTCAGCGATCCGCAAAAAAGACGTAATTATGACCGTTTCGGACATAGCGGTGTTGATATAGATATGTCTGATTTCTTTAGCGGAGGTATTCCGGGTATTGATGAGTTATTTAGGTCTATTTTTGGAGGGGGCTTCGGCGGATTCAGCGATATTTTCAGCGGTTTTGGAAGAGGTTCTAGAAGTAGGGCTGCACGCCGAAGAGAAGTAGGAGAAGATCTAGAAGATTTTATTGAAATTACTTTTGAAGAAGCAATGTTTGGTACTAAAAAGGAAGTGATTATTGACCGATATGTTCCGTGTGATGCATGTGATGGAACCGGAGCAGAGGACATAAATAGCATTACAACATGCCCTAAATGTCAAGGAACCGGAAGAATGAGAAATATCCAGCAATCCGCATTTGGAACTATTATACGTGAATCCACCTGTAATCATTGTGGTGGCTCAGGAAGAGTTATAACAAAGAAATGTAAAACTTGTAAGGGCAAAAAAGTGGTTTTAGAAACTAAAAAGATTCATGTAACAATCCCACCTGGCGTTGAAAATGGTGTTCATTTAAAGGTTCGTGGAGCAGGGCATATTCCTTCCCGGGATGCAATACCGGGAGATCTATATTTAAGGGTGCATTATGAAGAAAATGAAAATTTCTTTAGAAGAGGCAATGATTTATATACTAAAGCGGACATAGATATTGTTACTGCAATTTTAGGCGGAAAAATAAAAGTTCCAACTTTAGATTACAAAAACAAGGTTATAACAGAAAGAGAATTAGAAATACCTCCTGGAACTCAATTCGGAACGGAATTTAGAATTAAGAATCATGGCGTTCCATATTTAAAAGGCAAAGCAAGAGGAGACCAATATATTATTGCAAATATAATTATTCCTAAAAAGGTATCAAAAGAACAAGAAAAATTATTATTAAAATTTAAAGAATTGAGTAAAAAAGCAAAATCTCATTAAAAACCTATTTTTTATTTTATGAATATAGTTATATGATATATCATTGCCTAATTTATAATTTAGGCATTGTACCTAATGAGTTACTTATAGGTGTATTAACATATACCTGATAATATCTTCATGTTATTTCATTTTTAATGAATTTAATTCCTAATGAAATTTGAATTAAAATTTGAAAATTAAAACTAAAGAAGGGTTAATAGATAATATTATCTTGTAATAGATAGTATTATCTATAGTAAATATCTATCATTTTAAAAAACAAAAATTTATATAGACAAAAAATATATTATAATTAGATAGTAGTATCCTTTTAATTAAAATCATGTTTACTCCTATTGAAAAACGAATAAAGGTTTTTAGTTCCGCATTAAAAAAAAAGGAATTAGGTTTTAAACTTAATATAAGAGATTCGAGTGCTCTTGAAACTGAAGAAAAAATTATGGAATATCTTAAATCTCAAAAAAAGGAAGTTTCTTTTTATAAATTATATACAGATTTAGGTTTTTCCTCAGGAAAAGCACAGTCTGCTTTAAGAAGATTATTTCAGGATGGATATATTGTAATAAAAAGAAAAATTAACAAATTCAAAACATATATCTGGCATAAAGATTTTGAATTAGATGATGTTTTAGAGCTGGAAAAAGAAAATATTATTATTTTTCCGGTATCTTTTGATTATACTTTAGGAAGTATTCTTAATCAAATTCCTGCCGTATCGGAGGAATATAAAAATTTTGCAGAAGTTATTCAGAAAGCTTTAATTTATTATTTTCAAGATTATATATCTCCCGAAATTAAAAAGAAAGCAGTTTATAAAGCTGTTGAACTCGGTAAAATATCCGAGAAAACGGCAAAAGAATTATTAGGTGAATAAAGATGGCTAAAAAAAAAGAATTATCGGGTTCAGCCTTGGATTTCGGTAAAGCCCTTTTTAGCACGAAAATAAAAAAAATGAAAAGCTCAGCAAAAGAAGAAGCTGTTAAAGCAGAAAAAGCTGAGAAAAAACAAAAAGCAAAAGAATATTGCCCTTTTTGCGGAAAAGGATTTGTAAATGTAAAGCGACATATAAAAAGTTGTCCTTTAAATCCAGACATTATTAAAAAAGAAAGTGAAGAATATTATTTTAAAGAGCCTCGTACTAGTACTTATGAGACAAGAACGAGAAGAAAAATGGTTTATATTGAAGAAGAAATTACTAAACCTAATTGGGCAGCTCTTATTGCAGAGGGCGTTCAAACTTTAAAAAGTTTAACAGAATACCTAAATGATTTGAGAAAAAATCCTATTAGAATTAAATTAATAAAATAAAATTTCATTCAAAAATCCAAAAAAATAAAAAATTTTAAAGATGAGATTTTAACCAATCAATAACATCCTTGATGACTTCATCTTTATTAATTTCATTAAACATTTCATGCCTTCCGCCTTCGTAGAATTTATAAGTTATATCTTTAATTCCGTAACTTTTATAACGTTTTATAAGCGGCATTATATCTTTTGTCCCTCTGGAAACGGGATCCTCGGTTCCTGCAAATATATAAATAGGTAAATCCTTCGGAATTTTCATCTCATTTTCTTTTTTCCAAATTTTTTCAAGGCCTTTAAGCATTTCTAAATAAAAGCTAGCAGGACAAACAAAACCACACCATGGATCATCCACATATTTCTTAACCTCATTTTTATCACGGCTTAACCATTCAAATCCGGTTGCGTCAGGTTCATTATTCCAAGGTTTATTGTACGCCCCAAAAGTTAATTTATCCATCGTTTCGGAAGGTTTAGTCGGCCCTAATTTTTTAAGTTGTTTTTTTGCGATTAATTTACCCATTTTTAAAAGTAATTTGTTTGATTTGCCCGTAGTTCCGCTAAGAATGCAGCCCTTTAATTCATTACCCCATCTTTGAATATAATCTTGACCTAATAAGGAGCCCCATGAATGTCCTAAATAAAAAACGGGGAGATCCGGATTTTCTTTTTTAATTATTTTTGTTAATTCATGAATTGCATTCACCGTACCCTCCCAGCCGTTAGGCCCTAAAACTCCGGCATTTCCCTCTAAAGTAGCTTCTGTTAAATCCCCCGCCGTCATTCCATGCCCTCTATGATCATCTGCATAAACGATAAATCCTTCATTCGTAAGCGCTTCTGCAACAGGTTCATATCTTTTAGCATGTTCTGCCATACCATGAGATATTTGTACTGCCGCAATCGGTGAAGAATCAGGTTCCCATTTATACACGAAAATATCTATTCCATCTTGATCCTTATAATAAAAAGTACTGGACTTCATATTCATCATAATTAATTTTTTATATTAAACTAGTTTGATATTTTATAAATTTTTAATCATACAAACAAAAAGATACAAATGAAAATAAAAGATTTTACAAAAATATTAATAACAGGACCTCCGCGTTGCGGGAAATCTACTCTAGTAAAGGAATTAATAAATTATTTTGAAAAGAAAGGTTTTAAAATAGCGGGATTTTTAACGCCCGAAATAAGAAAAAATAACAAAAGAATTGGTTTTGATGTTGAAGATATTAAAACTAAAAAGAGAATAATACTTGCCAGAGAAATGAAAGAGAATACAAATTATCGAGTTGGCAAATATGCCATATATATTGATGTTTTTGAAAAATATATGAATGAATTAATGAAAGCAATCGATCTCGGCTCAGATATAATTATAATAGACGAGATCGGGAAGATGGAACTTTTATCGATGAATTTTAAGGATTTCCTTTTAAGGATTTTTAATTCTGAAAATCAAATTATAGCAACAATAGGACAAAATATACGCTTACCTATTATTGACGATTTATTAAAAAGTAAAAAAGTTGAATTAATTCGACTAATGCGTAAAAATAAAAATGAAATTTTTAAGTATATTATTAGTTGCATCGCAAAATAA
>CAZVTX010000031.1:0-18163 GCA_964629395.1 uncultured archaeon | reverse complement strand
TAATTTTATCAAAATCAAGATTATAATATTGTTTATGATTTGTTGCAAAAATTAAAACATCTGCATTTTCAATAGCTTTTTCAAAATCATCCGTTAAAGGAGTTAAATTATAATCTTTCTCTTTAACATAGGGGTCGTGGGCAATATATTCAATATTATGAGAATGATATCTTGCATGTAAGATTTGAACAATTTTCTCCGTAGGTGTATTCCTTGTATCATCGCAATTTGCTTTATATGCAACCCCCATTAAAGCAATTTTAATATTATCATATTTTTCAGCTTCTTTTAAACCATCTTCCATTAGTTCGACAACATGTTCGGGCATATAATCATTTAATTCGCGACCATAAGGTAGTATTTTAACCTTATCGAGATATTTTTTATTTGTGTAAGTTCTTAAGCCATACATTAAAAGCCACGGATCTTTAGTAAGACAATGGCCTCCTACACCAGAGCCCGGATAATGCATCATTCTATCATGCCGATAATTAATTAAATCGATTATTTTATAAATATCCCTATTGAAATCTTCGGCAACTAACGCCATTTCATTAGCAAAAGCAATATTAATATCTCTATATGTATTTTCAATACATTTTGTTAACTCGGCGGTTAAAGTATCGGTAATTTGGATTTCTTCTTTGACGACATGTTTATAAAGAAATTGTGCACGTTTATTTGCCTCATCGCAACCGCCACCTACAACCCTAGGAAAATCCGTAATATATTCTATTAACTTACCCGGCATTACCCTTTCAAATGAAAAAACTAAATAGAAATCTTTACCCCGCTTCATTCCGCTACCTTTTTCTAAGATTGGCTGAACAATATTATCGGTTGTCCCAGGAGCTACAGTTGATTCAATGATAACCGTGACACCCTTTTTCATCAACGGGGCAATCTTTTTCGATACTTCTTTAAGAGATTCGTATCGGGGTATCTTCTTATCATCAACGGGAGTTTGGACATCGATTAAAATAAAATCTGCATCAGGAATATGATCATAACTATCGGTTACTCTAAATTTACCGTTTTTCACAACTCTGGCAATTAATTCGTCTAATCCAGGCTCTTCGCCTTCAAATGGATTTTTTCCTTGGTTTAGCCAGTCTATTTTCCAACCGCTTCTTACTGAACGCCTTTGAATTCCTGTTACATAAAATTTCGGCACATCTGCCAATAATGCTGCCATAGGGATTCCAACATATCCCATCCCTATTACGGTTATTTCAATCCTTTCCTTTTTTTCAAGTTCAGACATTCTATAACTAAATTCAATGTAATCGTTTTTATTGAGGTAAAAAATTATTCATTATTCAAAAAACTTAAGATAACATGAAAAGAAAACATTAAATATTTTGTTGATAAAAAATAAAAATTTAATGCTCTTGATACCAATATGCAACACCATCATAATAAGCGGGAACCTCATCAAATTCTCCGTGATGAAGTGTAACCTTTATACTCTTTTCAAAGGGAATTCCTTCGGGAAAAAATCGATATTGAGATGTTTTGCATTTGGTAAATCTCGCCCATAATGAGTGAGTAATTGTTCCTCTTTTATTTTGGCTAATAAAATTTAATCCGTGATATGGTGTATAAAATTCTGTTTCTTTTCGATTGGCACCTTTCACATAATACCAGGCTCCATGGAAGATATCCTCCGTGCCCGTATATTCAATTGAAGGACTTTCTTCTCCATCAATATAGATTTTTGGATTGCCTTCGAGATAATTATAAGTATTTTTTTTCGGTTTTACAGGTCGTCCGGATAATACGAGCCCAACGAGATGTCCTCTTCCTTCTTTTCCCCAAAACTCATCGCTAAGCGTATCTAAAAAAATAAAAGGCTTACCTTTTGTTGTAGGATGCTCTTCATGATATTTGCAATGAAAATATCCCATATTTTTCAAATAATCTTCAGAAGGATATTTAAGATATGTTATTGCCCCGTAAAAGGCAATAATCCCGTGCGTTTCGCTTATATTAACGATTTCAACCTTTGCATTATTCTTAAAAGGCATATGAAAGTTGCAAACATAGCCTCCTGCAGTAGTATTAAGATAGCGACTCCAATAATGTTTATAATGTCCAAATCCGGTTCCAAAAAAGTCTCCGAGTGGACAATCCACCGTGGGCTTTTTTTCATCATCAAAATATATTTTTAAATATAATTTTTTATGAGCAATTGGTTTAAAATCGTATCTAATTCTTCGTCGAATCATAGTTAAAAATGAAGGAAGATGCTTAAAAATATATTTTAGGTTTAATTTTCCATTTTTAAGCAGTAAATCTTGCGGATTTATCCCTTTTGGAAGCCGAACGCCAGGCATCATCGTAAACCATATATTTATAATCTTTCCAGGGCCTCTAATAGGCGGAAAGACATATTTTTCAGCAGGTGCAATTGCAACATTATCTGTATGCATAGTTCCTTCGAATTCTTTCCACATTTTAAGAGGCTGGATTGGTCTATCGTGTGAATGTGTGCTTACCTGAAATACTCTATAATTTTTAAAAATTGGAAGATCGTCAAGTTCATTATGAGGTAGCATACTTAGATTAACAATCTCGATTTAATAAATTCTCTTAAATAAAATTATAACGATTTTTATACTCATTGAAATCTGATTCCGAAAACTCGTAAATGAAATATTTTTTTAATTGTTTATCATAGAATTCTTTAATCTCATTAAAATCCAGATTTTTCAATAAAGAGGAGATATTAACCCGCATTAAATTTCTTTTAGTAAAAGGTCTTTTTGAATCTGTAAATGTTATTGAAAGAAGAAATTCTTTCACTTGTTTAGAATTATAAATAATCCATGTAAAAAAAGCATCTTTTAGGTTATCAAACGAGATTTGATAACATGTATCGTCCAGCATAACAGGTTTACCGTCAACAGGTAAAATTAGAGAAAAGATAGGTTCTTTATAAAAACCCGCAATCCCGATTTTATATGGTTTAAAGGAATAGTTCCCAATACCAAATATTGAGAATGGAGGTTTATTATCATAGATCTTAGATTTTCTTTTTCTAAGTCTATCTTTATATAATTCAAGATAATTCCATATTTTAGGAAATTCTTTTTTGATATATGAGGTATCTTGACCAAGCTCTTTTTGCGTAATTATGATATATGTATTATTCGGTTTTGCAACATAATTTCTTAATTCTGAACCTTTCAAAAATGGATATAATAAATCGTTCTCTAATTCAAATTTTTCGTTATATCCATTAACATAAAAATACCCATCAATTTTTTTCAAAATGAATATTTTTTTAGCATCATGCTTAACGCCTTGTCTCCATACAAATGTAGAATTACCTTCTAAACATTCTAATTCCTTATATTTTTCAATATCAGATACAAAATTAGTTCCAATCCAGCCTATTGATTTAATTCTATTTTTTGGGTTATAAAATGAATAGATTTGACAAATATTTTCGGTTTTTTTTCCAAAATCAGCTATAAATAAGCAAGCATCAGCAGAAATACTAAATTCTTTTAAAGAATCTATTGTATAAATTCTCATGTTTGATATTTTTATCCCCAATTTTCCCTTATCTTTTATTATATTCCGAGGAACAATCGTTTTGCATAAAATCGCAATTTTGCCTTCTCTGAATGAAAATCTTTTTATTAATGCATATATAAAATATTCCGCAATATCAAAATTAGAAGCCCCGGTTAACGCATTTATTCCTTCAAATTTTTTAATATTCCTTTTTTTAGGAAGATTGGAAGAATTCATTACGGATAATTCTGAATTTGTTATCCAAGGGGGATTTCCCAATATCAGGAGCTTTTCATTTCCATTACTTAAAATCTCCAGAAATTTTTGCCGAAATTTATGTTTAAAAAAATTATCATGAAAAATATTTATTTTAATTTTATTATCATTTTTTTCCAAGAAATTAGCTATGTTTATTTTAAATTGGCTGACATATTTTTCCTGTATTTCAATACTATAGATGTATTTTAAATCAGGGAAGTATTTTAAAGCGGATAATACAAAATTTCCTATGCCACATGAAGGTTCCAGTAATATTGTCGGTGAGCATCCATTATTATATAGAAATGAACAAATTTTATCTGTCAAACTTTTCGGCGTTTGAAAATCTCCCAATTCTCGGCTTTTTTGAATTATAATTACGCCTCCAATAATATTCTATTAAATTAAGAAAAAGATAATAAAAAAATTTATAGGATCATAATTAATTTTATTTCTGAATCAAATCCAGGAAGGATACCTTCATATTCGACAATGCCTTTTTCCTTCATTTTTTTTAAAATTAATCTTAATCCTTCAAATTTCTCTTCACATAAGGATTGTAATGACTTATAATCAATACATTTTCCGTTTTCTTCTAATTTATCAACAATAAATCTCTCTTCTTTTGATAGTTCCATCAACGTTTTTCTTTCTTTTTCTTCATAATCGCTAAGTTTAGATCTTAATTTTTCCAGATGGCTCTCTTGCTTAAGAATTAAATCTTCTTTTATTTTAACCAGAATATTTAGATCCTCCATTTTTTTACTTAAATCATCCAATTTTTCCTCTTGTTCTTTTATTTTTGTTTCTTTATCTTGGATTTCTTTCGCGAGAGTTTCCATCTCAGATTTCATATTTTTAATTTGATTTTCCTGGTTTTCGATTAATTTTTCTTTATTTGCAATTTCTTGAGCAAGTGAATTTATTTTCTCGTTCATATCACCGATTATTTTATCTTGTTCTATGATCTTATTTTTTTTTTCATTTATTTCTTTAGATAAATTGTCGAGACGCTCTTTCATATTTTCGAGCTGCTTATTTTGAGTTTCAATTAATTTTTCTTTTTCTTCAGATTCCTTTTTCAATTGTTCTAATTTATTTTCGATTAATTCAATCTGTTGATTCTGATCTTTAATGATTTTCTCTTTCTGGTTGATGAGATCTTCCTTTTCTTTAATGATCGTCTCTTTCTCATTTATAATTTCTTCTTTTTCTGCAATTAATTTATCCAATTTTGTTCTCTCTTCCTCTCGCTCTGATATTGCCTTATTTAATTCTTTTAATTTATTATTTAATTCTTCCTTTTCTTTCTCTAAATCAATAACTTCTCCCTGTAATCGTGAACTATATTCTTGTTCTAATTTAATTTTAAAATTAGCTTCTTCTAATTTTTCCTGCAATACATTAATTTTTCCGATTAAATTACCTAATTGAAAAGAAATATTATTAATAGTTTGGCTGGAGGTTTGAGGCAATCCTAATGTTTTTATTTCATCGCTTTTTAAATTCTGTTCTAAATCTTTTACACTATTGGTAAAAGTATCTAAATTTCTCATTAATTCGGAGATAATCGTCTCATCATTATTAGATGAAAATTCATTATTTTCCATAACAATAATATTAAAAGATAAACTTTATAAAATTATTCAATACAATAGAAGGAGATTTTAAAGTGTTAGGAAAAGATTTTATGTTTGGGATTGCCCGTATAAGACCCGATTCCGTTAAAAGGAGGCGTATTTCCAGTTATGATAAAACAGGAGATAATTATGACTGGTTAGACATTAAGCCAGGAGAGACGGCAATTTTAGGGGAGTTTAAAGGGGCAGGCTGTATAACACATATTTGGTGTACGTGCATGTGCTTATTTTCAAAATATAGTTTGAGGAATGCAATATTAAGGATATATTGGGATGATGAACCCGAAGACTCACCAAGTGTAGAAGTGCCTATTGGAGATTTTTTTGGTTTAGGACACGGAAAACGTAAAAATTTTGTATCGCTTCCGCTTCAAATGAGTCCAAATCGAGGAAAGGGTTTTAATTGCTGGTTTCCTATGCCTTTTTCAAAAGGATTTAAAATTACACTTGAGAATGATAATAAGCACACTTTTAGGATTTATTATTATATAGATTTTGAAGAATATGAAGATGGTTTTAATGATGAACAAGATTATGGACGATTTCACGCTCAATGGCGGCGTCAAAATCCGCCCCCTGTAAAAAAAAGGGATGAAAAGGGTAAAAAAATATCGAAATTAAAGCCAAAAAGATTTAATTTATTTGGCGTAAAAAATACGGAACCTTTAAAATATAATTATAGAATTTTAGAGGCAAAAGGTAAAGGTCATTTTGTCGGATGCCATTTAGATATATATAATCGCACGTTTTTACCTTATTTTGTAAATTGGCCGGGTGAGGGAGATGATATGATTTTTATTGATGATGATGTAGATAAAGGTATTCCAACGATATATGGTACAGGGACAGAAGATTACGTAAATCAAGCGTTTTGCCCTACACAGTCATATTCTGCACCTTATCATGGAACAATTTTAGCCGGCGGTATTAACTGGTGGGGAAAAATTACATATTATAGATATCATATTCAAGATCCTATTTATTTTAATAAACAAATAATTGTAACCATAGAACATGGGCATGACAATCATAGAGCTGATGATTGGTCTTCTACAGCATACTGGTATCAAAAAGAACCGCACGATAAGGAAATATGGCCTAAATTATTGGATAGAAAAGGAAGAAAACCAATTGGAATTTTATGGAAACATGTTATAAGGAAAACATTCTGTATAATACTGATTTTATTATTCTTATATTACACTATTTGGCTAAAATATTTTGCCGGATTTTTTATTTAATTAACATTTAATTTATTTTTAATATAATCAAGAAGTTCTTTACCCGAAAAAGGTTTAGTTAAGTATCCATCCGCCCCTAATTTTTTACCTTTTTGAATATCTTCATTAAAGCTTTTTACCGTGAATAAAATAACTAATATATGTTTATATTGGTCATTGGACTTTATCTCTTCTAAAACAGTATATCCGCTTTTTCCGGGCATCATAATGTCTAAAAGAACCAGATCGATATCGTTATAATTCTCAGCAATGATCTCCATTGCCTCTTTCCCATTTGAGCATGTTATTGTGTTAAAATTTCCCAATTTTAGGAATTTTTCAACCAGATTCACAATATCAGGCTCGTCATCGACAATTAAAATAGTTTTATTTTCCGCTTGCGCCATAATCCTCCCGACTGATAATTAATATTCTTAACCAAAACAAATAATTGATATATATTTTATTGAATTTTGTCTTTTATAAGAATATTTGTTATAAATCATTTTGTCCTCAATGACGCAAAAAAATAAAACTCCGATCTTTCCATTCTCGTATATAGGTGAAAAAGCAAAAGAATATGATAGGCAAAAATGGATGGAAAGAAATCAAAAAAATGCAGCAATTAGGTGTTTAGAATATCTTTTTGATGATAAATTGGGAAAATCTGATATTGAATTAGGAGATATGCCGTTAATTTTAGATCTAGGATGCGGTACCGGATTTTCCTGTGAAATTTTTCTTGAAAATTCTTTTAAAGTGGTGGGCATAGATATTTTAACCGATATGATAACAATAGCATCAAAAAAAAGGAAAAGTTATGATTATAAATATTTTGAGCTTGTATTAGGAGATATAACGGCATTACCTTTTAGAGTAGATTGCTTTAATCATATCATCTCGGTATCATCTTATAACTTTATTACGCATAACGCAAAAAGTATTAGAGAAATAAGGAAAATACTTAATAATACGGCAAAATATCTCCGAAAAATTTTAAAAAAAAATGGAAGAATTATTATTGAATTTTACCCTAAAAACGATAGTGAATTATTATTATTTACAAAATCTTTTACCGAGCATGGTTTTAACGGTTATATGGTAAAAAGAGATCCTAAACAAAAAGGAGGGCAGACTTTTCTATTAATGAAAAAGGAGGGCTGAAATGGGAAAATGTATTTTTTGTAATAGAGAGGATCAAGAGATATCTAAAGTTTTGGGTATTTGCAGAAGTTGTATTTTAGAAAAAGACTGGAATATTGTATATAACCATATTAAAAAAATGCATGAACAAGTAAGAGTATATGAAGGATTACCTCCAGATCCTCCAAAAGCAAATAAACAAGATTGTCTTATTAAATGCAATTTATGTTTTAATGAATGTATACTTTCTGAAAATGACCGAAGTTTTTGCGGATTACGTGATGTGAAAAAAGATAAGGAAGGAATTTTACCAATTCCTAAGAAAACGAGTGCGTATATCCATGGCTATTTAGACCCTAATCCTACAAATTGTTGTAATGCTTGGTTCTGCCCTGCAGGAACGGACTCGGGTTATCCAAAATATTCGACTCATAAAGGCCCAGAATTTGGTACCTATAATTACGCAGCATTTCTTTATGGATGTACTTTTAATTGTCTTTTTTGCCAAAATTCTTCGCATAAGAGAATTTCTAAAAATAACTTAATAAACGCAGATATAATTATTAAAAAAATTTTAAAAAATGATAAGATCACATGTGTTTGCTTTTTTGGCGGAACTCCTGAAGCTCAATTACCTTTCTCAATTTATTTAGCCGAAAAATTAACAAAATTAATAAAGGAACAGCAACCCGAGCGTATTTTGAGATTTTGCTGGGAGTGGAACGGAAGTGGAAACCAGGAATTAGTTAAAAAATGTATGGAAATTGCCATAGAAACAGGAGGAAATATAAAATTTGATTTAAAAAGCTATAATGAGAAATTACATTATGCCCTATGCGGTGTTAGCAATAAGAGGACCTTAGAGAATTTTAAATTCTTAGCAGAAAAATATTTTGGAACAAGAGAGGATATGCCTGAAATGAGCGGCTGCACATTAATGGTACCCGGATATGTAATAAAGGACGAGGTAGAATTAATTGCCAAATTCATTAGCGAAATTAATGATGAAATTCCTTATAGTTTGCTCGTTTTTCATCCGGATTATATGTTGTCAGATTTACCTTATACCTCTCGTGAGCAGGCTTTTGGATGCTTGGATGTTGCAAAAAGTTATTTAAAAAAGGTTAATCTCGGAAATTCATTCTTATTAGGATTATAATATGTCCAAATAAATTTTTCAAAATCATAAGATTTTTATTCACGCTAAAAATGATTTTGATAAACTTTTTTTAGAGTTATTAATTAATTTTGATATAATATAGTTTTAATAAAACTAAAAAATAATATCTCACATAAAATTAATAAAAGCGAGGTTTTGATTTGACACAGCGAGCAAGGATTCGATTATCGTCAACCGATTTAGATGCTCTGCAACAGGTGTGTGATCAAATAAATAATGTATGTAAATTGGAAGGAATAAAAAAATCCGGGCCTATACCATTACCTACCAAAAAATTACGTATAACCGTGAGAAAAGCCCCCAGCGGTCAGGGGACTTCCACTTTTGCAAGATTCGATATGCGTATTCATAAAAGGATTGTTGATTTAGTCGCCTCGGAGAGAGGAATGCATTTAATAATGAAAATTCAAATCCCCGAAACTGTACTCGTGGAGATAGAGTTATTATAAAGCTACTTTTTGTTAATATTGTTTTAAAAAAAAAATAGAATAAAAATAAAATATATTTTATAAATTTAATTTTAAAAAATCATTGACATTGTAAATAGAGTAAATCCAAAAATAAGCCCTATTAACCATACTATAACAATAAAGGCAATCAACGCCAGAACTGTTACAAGAATTGCTTTAATAAAAGTTATATCGTGTCTTTTTGCAATAATCAGCCACATAAGAAGTAAAGCTAATATAATAACCAGCCACCATATAATTATAAATAATGTTAATATAATGAATACGATGGTTATTAAAAGAGAGGTTGCAAAAACTGAACTAAATTCCGTTTTTTTAGCATCGGTAAAGCTTAAACCTATTTTTAAAAATATTGATATAACCACAAGGAATACAAGAAAGAGTAATATCCATAGAATAAATAGGTTAACGTTAGTAAATGTCGCAGTCCAATTTTGATTTATATATTGAAAAATCATAATTTCACCTTTTTTAATTTTAGAATTATTAGAATTATATATTTAATATTTTTATGAAATATAAAAAAATCGATTTTATCTTATGAATAAAATGAAAATTTAATTTTAAAATAAAAATAACAAATCTTTCTAAAATTTTTTCCATGATATTGATTGCAAATTTAATAATTAACTTAAATTTAATTTGGATTATAATTTTATTAATAATCATGTTAAATCTCAGTTTTTTAAAAGAATTGATATTCAATATATACGATAACGTTGCTGATTTACTGGGGACAATAAAAGGAGCAGAAAAATTAGAGAAAGGTGCAGGAGGGGATATTTCAATGCAGATTGATGTTAGTGCCGAAAAAGCGGTAATTGACTTTCTTAACAACAAAAAAGTTGATATTCTGCTTATTAGTGAAGAGATTGGAGAGGTATACATTGGCAATAAGGAAGAAGCAAAAAAAAGCGGAGAACGATTGATCTTGGATCCTATTGATGGATCTAACAATGCTGTGCGCGGGATCCCTTTTTGCTGTATTTCAGTCACATATGCAATTGGCGAGAAATTGCGCGATGTTAATATTGGCTTAGTATTGGATTTATCAAGTAAAGATTTATATTGGGCAGAAAAAGGAAAAGGAGCTTATATGAATAAAAAGAGGATTCATGTTTCTGATAGAACAATTGAAGACAATATAATTGCAGAAATTGACTATGACTTAGATTCCTTAGATTTAGAGTTTATAAAATTCAAAAGCATTCTTGATAAAATTTATCGTATTAGAACTATGGGAAGCAATGCTCTTAGTTTATGCATGGTGGCAAAAGGAGCACTGGATGCATTTATCGATTTCCGTCCTTACAATAGAATTATGGACATTGCTGCGGGCTCCCTAATTATTAAGGAAGCAGGTGGCGAAATTTTTTCTAAATATGGTGAAAATCTGGATGTAGAACTAAAATTAAAAGAAAAAGTTCCGCTTATGGCATCAAATGCAAAATTAGCGCACTTTCTTAAAAAAGAGTTAAAAAAAATATTTTGAATATTTTTAAATTTAGATTAAATTGTTCTTAAATAAGCAAAAGTAAAAATTGTTAGCCCGATACATAAAATGATAGGTGAAAGAAAAGGAGGTATTAATCCGGAAGACAATAAAGCATCAGTCTCTAAAAAGGCAGCCGCAGCGGAGATTGCTAAACCAATAAGAGTAATTAGTGAATTTCTTCTTATTCGTCCTGTAGATTTCATAGTTAAATAAAGATATAAACCTAATATTATAAATATCTGAGAATATTGAATGGAATAATTAAAATATCTTACGATTGTAGCTACCTCGATTACCGTTTTTTCGTACTGGGCCTGATTATAATTGCTACCATATTTCGATTCTAAAACATAATTCACTAAATTTGGGAAAAAGATAACTGCTAAAAAATCAATTATAGTCGAAATAATTATAATATAAGAAAATATATGCTTGGTTTGACGTATAACATAAGTTTCACCGAAATTTATTATGCTTAAAAATGCAATAATGCTACAAATGTAACCTAAAAATACAAATTGAAAATATAATACAGATTCACAATTGGCATCACGCTCAAAATCCGAAAATAAAAAGAAAATCCTAACACCGATATAAAAACAAAGAAATAACGCTATCGAGCGATACATAACTTTTTGTGATTTAACTTCTTTTGGTGCTTTGGTCATTTTAATAAAAAACAAAATCGCAATTATGCTAATATAAATTATTGCTGCGATCCAGCTATAAAATTTGATTGTAATATCGTAGGGCAAACATCCCATTTTTTAATCCCCTCAATTTTGGAATAAATAATTATTTGATTTTATTTATTATAAATTTTTTATTTGATTTTTATAATTGGTTTAATGCAAATAATAAATAACCTATAATGCATATTATTGGTACCACATCCATCTTAAACCATAAAGGAATTGATTCAATTGCCAAAAAGAATTGACTATCCATAGTAATTCCGATAACCATGATAATGAAGCCTAATAGTGAATAAATTGCTTTTTTCCTTACCAGACCTGAAGATAATCGGATTAATTGGATGTATAGTATAAAAATGAAAAATCCCGCGAGCGGAGTTCCAAGATAGATTATTATCAAAATACTTTCCCGTATTTCTGCAATTTTAAGCAAATTTAAAAAAACACCGCTAATTGTAATGATTGTTATGATTAAGCTTATCATAAAAAAGTAATTTTTTTGATATTTCACTTTTTCCAGTGCCCAGATTAACGCTGTAAAGCCCACCATTCCAAAAGAATACGCTATATTAGCAATAAGATTATAATTTTGATCCGGATTTGTAAAATCTTGGAACATTAGGATAAAGAATATCCGGCAGATCCCGTAAAAAATCCCAAAAAGTCCGAAGGATAATTTTATACGCTTTGCACCTTCAATCTCCTGCGATTTAACTTTATTAAGGAAAATAATCCCAAAAATAATCAGTACTGCTGCATAAATTATAAAGATATAAAAATTCATGGCGCCGTGAAATGTAGACGGATTATAATGTTCAGATGGCATAGTTTCGGGTATTTGATAAATCATTCTAATCATCTCTAAATTTTTTTTTACAATATTCATTTAATTTTAATCAATAAAATCTTTTTTATCTTGTAAAATTGTTTTAACAATTTATTCAATAAAATTTTTTCATCCAAAAAATTCGGTTGATTTAAATTTGAGCGAATATATCAGGTTAAAACGTGAATTTTTTGCGAGGGATACCGTTGATGTTGCAAAAGATATATTAGGCAAATACCTCGTTCGGGAGACCGAAGGAGGAAGGATGGCCGGAAAAATAATTGAAGTTGAGGCATATTTAGGCGTTAATGACAAAGCATGCCGTGTTTATGGTAATAAAAGAACTGCTAGGACGGAAGTTATGTATCAAAAGCCAGGAACTTTATATGTATATTATATTTACGGGATTTATTTCTGTTTAAATGTAATAACAGAACCCGAGGGCATTCCAGGAGCAGTATTTATACGCCAATTGTATCCTATTGAAGGAATTGACCTTATGATAAAAAATAGAGGCGTTAAAATTGGTAAAAATTATAAAAACCTTGTAGATGGCCCAAGTAAATTATGTAAAGCTTTAAATATTACTAAAGATGAATTTCACGGAAAAGATTCTTGCGCTAAGAGTGCAAAATTATATTTCACAAAAGGAGAGGAAATTGATCCGAGCAATATTATCGCCGAAAAAAGAATAGGCATTGATTATGCAGAAGAAGATAAAGAGCGTTTATTACGTTTTATATTAAAAGAGATAAATAAATAGAGCACTTAATTTAAAAAGGAGTAATTTTTTTTTACAAAAAAAGTAATTTTATTAGTAAGCTATAAATAATTTTCCATTTAAAATTTAAATATTTAGGTATAATTTTTTAGAAGAGAAAAATGTCCGAAAAAATAAGAAAAGAAGATATCGAACTGGCGGCGTATTATATCTCCCAAAAGGGATATACTTACGATGAATTATGCTGGAAATTAGCGGAAAAACAATTAATGGAGGAAAAAATACTCAATGAACCTACTGATGATGCTTTAAAGTTTTTTATTAATTGGATCCAAGAAATGATTGAACTTGGAGGGCCAAATTTACCTAAAACAATCTCCAGTCAGTTAGGGGCAAAGTTGGCAAAAGTCTATAAGGCGCGAGGGATATTAGATATTGAACAGGCTTTAAAGAAAAGTTATGAAGCGATTAAAGGACATAGCGAAATAAGAAGAATAGATGAAAATACAATTGAAGTAAAGAATGCCTATTTACGTGATTTTTGTCCAATTGGAGGCCAGACAAATCCCGAGAAAGCAAAAATAATGCAAGAATCAATCTGTATACCATTTACAATGAGCTTTTTAAACGGGTTGGATCCTCATTATCGTTATGAAGGAACCGTACATGAGTGCATTCTTAAATCGGGCGGAAATGTTTGCAGATACACCTTAAAAATTGAAAAGAAGAATAATAAATAATTTTGAATTTCAAAAATATTCCTTATTTAGCTTGTTTTTATTAAAAACCTGGTCCTCGATTCCAATTCTACTGCGGATCGGGCTCTATACCCCTCCACAATCTGTACCGCAAAGCGTGAACCGCTATCCGTACGGCTGCTCCATCCCTGGCCTTGCCGGGTTGGGAATTACGCACTTAACCCTTTCCTACAAAAGGGCCCGTGCTGCGGCCCACCTATGCGGGGACTGCTTCGACGGGATATAAAACCCGATACCTGGCAGCATTCATGGAACCTCAGACCAGGCAATTTCCGCTATGAGCATTTTGCGGTCCGTCCAGCATGGGACTTCAGGCATGCCCAAGTTGCCCATTATAATGTAGGAATCCCAAACATAAAAATAATTCGATTTATCCAAATGAAATTTAGAAATTTATACAAATCTCTTAAACCTAAAAAAAGGAAATTTGAAAAAATTTTAAATTTTAATTCTCTTTAAAATTTGATGTAATTTTTCCGCATTTTTCTTTTTCTGGATTGACTCTAAAAATCCATCGGTTTTTGGGAAAATATAAGTTGTATCTTCAGAGTCGCCCTCAATCGTTATTATTTTTGAATAAAATCCATTACCGTATATTTTATTATTGAAATCATTAATAATCATAATTCTTAATGGTAAAATCTAAGTAAAAAATCAGGATAATATGACGATATCATTTTATAAAATGATCAAGCGATAATAAACATCAATGAATGTAGTTAATTTAATTAATAAGAGATTATATTTTATCATCATTTATCGTTTTATTAAGCACAATTTTCAAAAATTTTGGATTATCTTTAATTGAAGCAAAAAGCTCATGATTATGAGCTTTATTTTTATAGGAATCTTCAAGTTCGACTGCTTTTTCAAGAGATTTTAATGCCTCGTTGATATTATTGAGCCTCATTTGAGTTAAGGACAAATTCCAGTGAACGATTGCGTTTGCAGGGTCAAAATTTATGGATTTTTCAAAAAAATCTTTAGCTCTCTGAAAATCACCTTTTTTATACAGAGCCAGACCAATATTATTACTTGCATACGGATCTTTAGGTATAATTTCAAGTATTCTGTTAAATGAAGTCAATGCGTCCTCTAACTGTCCTAATCTAAGATGACATCGTCCTTTATAATTTAATAAATATATATCCTCCTCGGATTTAAAGTCCCGAAGTTTAAAATATTTATTAAAATAATTAAGTGCAAGTTCAATTAATCCTTTTTTAAATGATGCAATCCCCCATTCTTTATAATCTTCTGCTGAGCCTTTCAAATTTTTAAGATAATCATAGCCAAAATTAGTAAGACCATGTATTAAAGCATCTCCTGAAAGTAATTCAAATAAAAGGCCTTCAGTAAGTTTAGACAAATTATTTGGAGTTTGATATAACTTATTATTATTTCCAAGATCGGATTTCATCGATTCTTCCTCTAAAAGTTCTTCAATTTCAATAATGATATCCTTTTTATTTTCATTTTTTTCTTTATTTTCTTCTAATGGCATCTCTTAATAATTATTTATTATCTTATATTTAATTATAGGAACTTTTTGAAAATATTTCTCATCTAATAATTTCAAAACTTAAAACTTAAATAAATCCAAACTCGTTTATAATTATAAGAATATAAAAATGTATAAAAAAAAGTAAAAGATGATAATAAATGCCTAAATGTCCCGTTTGCGGAAAAGAATTGGCCAATCCAAACGCGCCCTCACATATAAATAGTAAATTTCACCAGGAAGCATTAAAAAAACTTGAGGCTGAGAAAAAAGAGAGCGATATAAAAGAAGAGGAAATTGCTGAGAAAAAGGAAGAAATAAAGGAACCCGAAGTAAAAGAAAAGATAGAAGAAAAACCTAAACCAAAACCAGAAAAAGAAGCAGAGGTAAAAATTGAGACAAAAGAAGAAATAAAAAAAGAACCGGTAAAAGAGCCGCAAAAACCTAAGACCGAAAAAAAGCCCGAACCATCACCAAAAGTAAAAGAAAAACCAATCTCCGAGGTTAAAAAAGAGGTATCTAAACCCGAGAAAAAGCCAAAGAAAAAGATTAAAGAAAAAAGAAAAGGAAGCAAGTTGCGTGAACTTGCAAAAAAATTACGAAAATAGTTTTTTCAAAAAAATAATTATTTTTAGAATTTTTTTATCAAATATTTCTATAAAATATTAATAAAAACAAAAAATAAAAGAAAGAATTCTATTTTTGTTGTTAATTCATCTTTTCTTTTTATCCCTTTTTCACTGCTCTTAATATGAAAGACAATGTAATGCATACAGCAAATACCAGTATCATAAAGCTGTAGCTGGTTATATTATATCCTACAAATACGAATAGGAACTTAAAGCCGATAAATAATCCGCCAAGTAAAGCACCTAATATTAGGCACACCAGTAGAAATTGCGGCATGGCATCTTTATCTGCAGAACTCGTGAAATCAATATCTTCTAATGTTAAAAAGTCCCATCGAGCCTTGATTGTTTGCCAGATATATACAAATATGATAAATAACCCCATAATTAATCCTAAGTCCAAGAAGATTGATTGAATATTTTTAGAAAGCATCTGAGCTTCTGCGGATGCTTTAGGGTTAGGATCGAAAAGAGAACCGATTGATAAAACGATGCCGACTAAAAGTGGATAAATCAACGAGTTAATGAAAATTATATCATTAACATCTTGTCCTTCATTAGTCGCCGTTATTAAAAGTGAAAGTAGGAATGCAATTATTCCCAGTATTGACCCAATAATTAGCCATGGGAGCCCTGCTTCTGGATTTCCTATACCCATTATGTTGCCCCAAATCATTAAAAAGCCCGAAATCACCAATAAGAAAGTCTCTAAGGTGGTATATAAACTCATTTTTATTCGCCTATATTCATAATTTTAATTGAATTTATTATGTTTTTAAAATAAAATTACAATTCTTAATATTTAATTTTAAGTTATTTTTAAATTATTATTAATTAAAATTTTAAAAAATTAGTTGAATATTATGTAAGCCATTGTAAGTGGAGTATATAATCTATTTCTCTTATTTTTAAATTTTAAGAACTAATTCAGGAAAGAATGTTTATTAAGTTCCAAATTTATTTTTATATTTTTTAAGCTCTTCCTCTAATTCCTTTATTTTTATTTCAGATTTCTGAGCTTTCTCTTCAGCTTTTTGAGCTTTCTCTTCAGCTTTTTGAGCTTTCTCTTCAGCTTTTTGGGCTTTCTCTTCAGCTTCTTTTTTCTCTTTCAGAAGTTTATCTTTAGATGAAGGAAATATCTTTAATTCTGAAGGATGTAAAAATATTAAGCGATATAGTGGTTGATCTCCTTCATGTTTTTGCTTAAGTTGCATTAAACCTAATCGAAAAGGTAAAATATCGCTAATATCAATAATGTTATCTTTTTTAATTTCGCCACCCTCCTTTAATGTAATCTCCCGTAATTCCATTTGTTGATATACCTCATCTTTTAATATATAGGCACGAAGGAAAGGCGGATGATAAATCTTGCTTGTAACTTTATAAGGACTGAAAACAACATAAACGGGAATCCCTAAATCTTTACAAATATCTACATTTTCGCTTAAGTCAGCTCTCCATGTGCTTTTTGATAATATATTTACTACAAAATCAGGAACTCTTCCATTAAATTTTAGAGCATCATAAGAAGATAGGGTATAGGGGATTTGAAAATCCTTAAAAAAGCTAACATCGAATTGCAAATCAATTCTTTTCCCTTTCATTGCTCCTTTAGTGCCTATAAAATAATGATGTAAATCCCATAAGGCTCTTCCTTCTGGAAAATTGGTCTTTAAAACATCATATATGTAAGTTACTTCTCTTGAATGAGGTTCACTTTCCCTTCTTCCTAGTCGAGGTTTACTGGGATCATATAAATCTGGAGGAGCATTATCGATTCGGGTTAATTTTCTTTCTAATTTAATTACTCCTGAATTATAATCAACATTTTTTTGCGTCATAAATCTCTAATAATTATATTAAAATTTAAGAATATAAAATCTTTGAAAAAAATTTAATAAAATATAGATTAATAGATTAAAATAAATTAGATTTTATATTATTTTATGGTATAAATTGTTGCAGATAAAGAAAGCACTTAAATAATATGATTTTTATGAAGGATGATATAGTTTATATTGATGCTAAAGTCCTTGAGAATTTTATGAAAGATGTATTTATAGGTTTAGGTGTTCCTGAGGATGATGCATCAATTATTGCAGATG
>CAZVTX010000030.1:16364-18199 GCA_964629395.1 uncultured archaeon | reverse complement strand
CCGAAATCAGGCATAATCTCATCAGGAGATACGATATTTCCGAAACTTTTTGACATTTTTCGACCATCGGGTCCAGCAACCATTCCATTTATCATAATTTCAGAAAAAGGTGCTTTACCCGTTAATTTTTTACATCTGAATAGTGTATAAAATAACCATGTTCTTATAATTTCATAACCCTGTGGACGATGAACATCCGCTTCCATATATGTTTTTTGAAAAAAAGTATTGTCCTCCAACCATTTTGAAATTGCGAGAGGTGTTATACTCGAATCAATCCAGCAATCACATACATCTTTTTCACCTTCTATATTTTTACTTTTACATTTAGGGCATTCATTTACGGGAGGCGGTGTTTTTATGGGATCTAAAGGTAAATCTTCCTTTTTAGGCGGAATTATTTCTCCGCAATCTTTACAATACCAAAATGGTATAGGGGTACCGAAAACACGTTGACGAGAAATTACCCAATTCCAATCTAAACCTTCGCACCAATCAATTAATCTTTGTTTGTGTTTCTCGGGATACCATTTCATTTGTTCTCCTGCCTCAATAATCTCATCCGTAAAATCCTTTACCTTAATAAACCACTGATATACGGGTAGATATTCAATAGGTTTTCTGCATGATGAACGTTCCGAATGAATAACAACCCTATGCTCATAATCTTCAATTTTTTCTATTAATCCCATTTCATCTAAATCCTTTACGATTTGTTCTCGTGCCTCCTCAATTGTAAGCCCCTTATATTTTGAATTTTCGTTCATATGTCCATCTTCGGTAAAAATCTGAATCTCATCCAAATCATATTCTATTTTCCATCTAATATCCATCTCATCTCCGTAAGTACAGCAATATACTATTCCGGTCCCAAAATTCATATCTACACGTGGATCTGTCATAATCCGAACTGTCCTACCCGTAAAAGGAATTTCAACCTCAGCTGCAGAAAGATGATAATAACGATCATCATTCGGGTGAATGAAAACACCCACACACGCTTCCATGTACTCAGGACGAGTAGTTGCAATTGTTATATATTCATTTTCTCTCCCTACTAAGGGAAGCTTAATATACCATAATTTTCCTTTTTGATCTTCATAACCGACTTCTGCCTTCGCAACTGAAGTTTCACAGTTTACACAAAAGTGAGTCGGAAATTTTTCACGATATAACCACCCCTTTTCGTAAAAATAAAGTAATGACCATTGAACCTTAAATTTATAATCATCATCCATTGTCCTATATGTATAATCCCAATCTGTAGAATAACCTAAATCATCGTATTGTTTTTTCATATTTTTTATATTATTATCCACCCATTCGATACATTTTGCTAAGAATTCGTCTCTCTGATGTTTTGAAATTCCATAATTTTTTTCGACTGCCAATTCTACGGGTAACCCATGACAATCAAAACCTTGCGGGAAATATACATTTCTTCCCTTCATTTTATTATATCGGGCTACAAAATCTATCCAGGAATGGTTTAAAATATGGCCCAGATGTAAAGTGCCGGAAACAAACGGAGGCGGGGTATCAATAGAAAATATTTTACCTCCCTTGTTAATATCGAATTTATAGATTTTTTCATCCTGCCAATATTTAATCCATTTTTTCTGAACTTCTGTAAAATTATAACGCTTCGGAAAGCTCGTATCTGAGACCATTTTTAATTTCTCCTTTATCCGTACAAGATATTCAATATAAATATAATGAATAATGAAATAATTTATTAAAAATATTGTTTTTACTTATTTTTTAGTGGACCCGGCGGGAATTGAACCCGCGGCCTCTCGAATGCGAATCGAGCTTAAGCTTAATTCCCAAAACGG
>CAZVTX010000030.1:5288-16264 GCA_964629395.1 uncultured archaeon | reverse complement strand
ATTATTTTTGAGATAATACTCGTTTTCTCTACACAATCCGTTGCTTATATATTTTTTCTAAAAAATAAATCAAAGACGGAAAATAAAAGAATTGGCGCCATTTTAATGCTCGTAAGCTTTCCAAATGCAGTTCTTTTCCCATTACCTTTGGTTTTATCTTTATTTGGCACTAATTATATTATTATTTTAGTAATTTTTTCTATAACAGCAACTATTTTAAGAATATTTTGGCTAACGCCATTAAGTATGCATTTTGGAAAAAAAGAATCTTTAGGATTTAAAAAAGGTCTAAAAGAATTTTTTACTTTTCCGCCAACTTTAGCGTTAATTGTTAGTATTATATTAATTATGATTAATATAAAAGCCGATAATGATTTTTTAATAAATCTAAATGATTTTTTAGCAATATTGACAACAATATGCGGAGCATTATTAATTGGCGTTTTATTAGCGGATTTAAAATTTAAAGATATAAGAGGTTATAAGAGAGATTTTTTCTTAGTTTTAGGAATTAGAGTTATTTTCTCATTTTTATTGTTTTTTGCTTTAATTCTATTATTTCCATTTCCAAAATTTATCCAAACTCAAGCATCGGTCATCTTATTACTTATATTTGTGGATCCTCCAGCAGTTTCCAATACAATTTACGCAAACTATTTCGAGCTCGATGATAATTTCGCCGCTTTTTGCGTTATCGCAATTACACTATTGGCTATCTTTTACATACCTCTAATTTTAATTTTAGGACTTATGATTTTTTAAGATAATTTAATGCTGTTAGGGCAAATATTTTTGTAGTATTAATCAAGTCATCAATCTCAATAAATTCATCAGGAGCATGTGTATTATTGTTGGCTCCTCCCGAACCTGCTAAAATTGTTTCAATTCCATGCTCCTGAAAGAAATGTGCATCTGTCGTAGAGATAAATAATCTGAAATCTTTCAATTCTCCGTATACTTGAGAAAATGCCTTTTGAACTGCTTGAGCAAAATCGGATTTAATGTCCATTATTTGAGGCTCAAATTTTATTGGAATAGTAACATTAATATTTAGATTTGGATCCTCTTCCTTATATTTTTCAATAAAATCATAAATCCTTTTTTCAATAGAAGCAATGTCTTGCTCGGGGATTGTATTTATACTACAATGAAGTAAGCAATTATCCGCTACAATCGAAATCTTACTTCCGCCTTGAATTTTACCGAGATTTACCTGGCTAATTTTTGATGGAAATCCGGGAAAATTAGAATATTTTGTTTCCAATTCATAAAATTCCTCCTGTAAATCATTTAAAAAATTCAGAATTTTAAGCATCTTATTAATTGCATTAATTCCGGAATTTTCATTACGATATTTTTTTAAATCCGGAAAACTCATTCCGTGAGCTGATTTTCCTTTTATGAGAAATGAAGGAAATAAAGCTCCACCAAAATATGCTCCTGGATATCCCCCAGGGCCATCACCTAACAAACAAGCATCGCCGGATAAATATCCTTTATTGAGTAAGAAACCAGCACCTTTTAATCCGCCCATTTCTTCATCTATTACTGAAGCTAATTTTATTGAACCTTTTAATTCTATGTTTGATTCTATTAATACTTTTGCTGCAAATATCTGAGAAGTAACACATGCCTTGTCATCACAAGCACCTCTTCCATAAATTCTATTACCAATAACCTCGCCTCCAAAAGGATCGACGCTCCAACCTTTAAAGGCTTCAACTGTATCCATATGTCCGTAAAGAATTAACGCGGGGCCTTCATTTGGATATTTAAATTCTCCAATTATATTATTTCTCTTATTAATTGTTTTCAATCCAATTTCTTTAATTTTATTCTCTACAAACTTAGCAATTTCTTTATAATTTCCAGGAGGATTTTCGGAGGGAATCCTAATTATATCCTGATGAAATTTTATTATATCATCTCTCATTAAATCGATTTTTTTTAATATTTTTATATCTAAATCATTCATTTTTCTAACATCTCATAAGAATTTTGTAATTTCATTTCTTATTTTAGGTTTATAAATTAAATCTCTTTTATTTTCTTGATTTAATCTTTTTATTGTTAAATCAAGGAATTCTTTATTAATATCAATACCTATAAAATTTCTATTTAGTAATCTGCAAACTATACCTGTTGTGCCCGATCCTACAAAGGGATCTAAAACCCAATCTTTTTCTTTTGATGATGATGCTATTATTCTATTTAATAATTCTAATGGTTTTTGTGTGGGATGTTTGCCACATTCCTTCTCTGCTTTTGGAAGAAGCGGAATCGACCAGACACTCCTCATTTGTTTATCTTTATTTTTTAATTTATCTTTTGGATTATTCCATGATTTCATTAATTCATAATTAAATGTATGTTTGGACTTGCTGGATTTCCGTGCCCATAATATTATTTCATGGCTATGGGTAAAATATTTACAAGAAAGATTAGGTGGTGCATTAGGTTTATACCAGATAATATCGTTAATAATATCAAAACCTAATTTTTCTAATAAATATCCGATTTTAAAAATGATATGTAATGTTCCGGAAATCCATATTGTTCCATTCTCTTTTAAAACCCTCCTACATGCATTTAACCATTTTTCAGTGAATCTCACATCATCCTCAAAACCTCTTGATTTGTCCCATTTTCCTTTATTTACGGAAACCATTTTTCCGGATTGACATGTAATACCATCATTAGAGAGAAAATAGGGAGGATCAGCAAAAATTAAATCAAAGCGCTCTTCTTCAAACTCATTTAATATTTCAATAGCATCTCCAAGGTACAGAATAAAGCCTTCTTGCTCAAAATAAGGTTTACGCATAAAAAAACATTTAGAATATTAATTTTTATGTAGTTTATAATATAATCAATAGAATTATAGCATTTTTAAAATATTAATTTTAAAGATTTAAATTATCAATTATATAATATCTTAAAGAAAAAGAATTTTTGAATTCTAAAATGCTAAATAAAGAAAATTTTGAAAAATTATTTTCAGAACATCTCATTAAAGATGTTACAGAAGAAAAAATAGATATCGTTTTAACAGGCCAATATGGAAAGGCTCTTGAGTTACTTCGAGATGCTGAAGCAACAGGCTTATTCCCTGCTTTAGTTGGCCCTCCTGGGGTAGGTAAAACAATCCTATGTCGTTATTTCGCCAGTTTAAGGGCACAAGAAAATAAAAATAAGAGTTTTTACTGGCTCACTATGGACGAAAGTATTAAACCTGCACATTTTATCGGTAGTTTTGATCCCGCTGTTACATTAAAAAAGGGTTTTGTATTGGAAGCGTTTAGTCCGGGACCACTTTTAAGAGCTATGTTAGAGGGAGGCACATTCTTAGCCAATGAAATAAACAGGGCTACAGAATATTCGCAAAATACCCTTTTAGAACCTTTAGAAGAATCCTCAATAAGTATCCCTCATTTAGGCAGAATAAAAGCAGATAAAGATTTCTTCTTTATATGTGCAATGAATCCTGAAGAGTTAGCGGGAACACATAGGTTATCCGAAGCTTTAAAAGATAGAATAAAAGTTTGGATTAAATTAGATTATCCGCAAAAGTCGACTGAACTTGATATTATTAGAATAAATCTTCCGGAACATTTCACCGTTGAGGAATCGGAATTAGAATTAATATATTCAATTATTAGTGAAACAAGAAAAAATAAAATCGATATTGAGATTCCTGCTTCAATAAGAGCTGGAATCGCAATGGCAAAGCTATTAGGTAGGAAAAAATTAGTAGAAAAAGAAAAAGGTAATAATGATATAGATATTTATGTTGTTTTAGCTGAAATTGCCCGACATGTCTTATTAGGAAGTATAAAACCAAAACCTGGAATGAAAGTAGAAAATATTATTGAAAGTATAATTAGAAAAACGCTTGGAGCGTAGGAGGTAAGAAAAGAATAAATGGGAGTATTTCCAGAAAATCCTTGTGAATTTGCGGTTGAATTTATTCGGAGGATGAGAAATCATCCGGATATAATTCAAATACCTTCATCAAGACAAGTTTTATCAATTCCTAAATTAATATTAGCCAGATATTATAGAAAGGGTCATACTACACCAAATGATTATATAGAAATCGCCTCTGTGACTTCTTTCCCTGACAACCAAAAGCTGGCGAAAAAGATCGCTTTTGAAATATTATTTCCAAATTATAATAAAGATCTTATTTCTTCATTTTTTAATAATGATTCCGAAATAGATGCTTTCAAAGAGGAAGAAGATTTCGAACCAGAATTAAAATCAGAACTAGATCAACTTCAAGATTTAATAGACGAGATAGAATCTTCATATTCAGTTGATACGGATATTATTACAAAATTAGAACAATTCATTGAAGAATTAAACCAATTGAAAGATCAAGAACCCTATAAGTCTGCTTTAAAATTCTTTCAAGACGAGACTGAAATATATCGGGAAGAGATTACCGATTTACAAAAATTAATAGAAGAAGCCAAAAAAAGATTGGAGGAAAAAATAAATTCATTAGATCCTGAGGACTTAAAAGCGGCTAATCAATTAAATTTAAACGATTTAATTAAAGAAAAAACAATACGTCCTTGGGAATTATTAACAAGCAAGGCTCTTAATAGAGAGGATATCACTGATGATTTAAAAGAATTAATGAACTCCAATAATTTTGATGACCTTATTCAAACTCTAAAATATTTAAATGAAACCGAAGCTTTACCGGAAGAAGAATTTCAAAATTTTAAAAAACAATTAAAAGAACAGATAAAAAATTTAGATCAATTATTTAATGCAGCTAAAAACCTTGGAGAAACACCTTCTTTTGATCAAAATTCGATTCTAAAAAATTCTATTCAACAGCATTCTTTTGAACATAATTTTAATCTCGCTAATTCGTTGGATCAATATTACGGAACCAATTTAAGAGGGCCATTATTAGAACAATATAACAATTTATTTCAAAAAGATGATTCTAAATTTAATCTTCCTTTAGATTCTTTGGTAAAGAACTCAATGGCTAATAAACATTGGAATGAACTTTTTAAAAAAGCATTAGAAAATGAGATTGAACAAGCAAAAAAATCAATTAAACCATTTGAAGCCTTTAAATCTTTAGCAAATCAGCTAAGACAGTTATCAAATAGCTGTTCTAATTTACATTGCAGTCAAAAGATTGCAGAATTTCTTCCTGAAATTGTAAAAAAGACGTTAGAAGCATGTAAAGAACCTGCTGAATTAAGGAATTCTGTTGAATTTTTAAGGAACCTCGATTTAAATCCAGAAGAAAATGATATTGAAAGAATTGGAAAAAAACTCGGAATGAAAGAGGAAGAAATCTTTGAATTAATTGAGCCGAATTATCAATTATTAAAAAAATTAATTGATAAAAATGTTCAAGATTTTGAAAGAATCTCAAATCTATTATCTCAAATAAAAGATCAAATTAATCAAGAGAGAATAAAAGAATTACTAAGAAGTGCTCTTGCTCATAATAATAGAGAAGCACTTGGGGCTCTTGGTCATTTTAATTTAGCACAAACTTTAAATAGTGCTGAGGAGATTGCGGGTGAAGAAGGTCAAGCAAAAGTTATTGGAAGTTTAACTGCAGGAAACGGAGAGAATTTATTAAAACAGTGGTTTATTCATAGAAAAAATCTTCCACCTTCGTCTAAAGATAAAGTGAAGGAATTAGCAAAACAAGTTTTAATAGAATTAGCAATATATAATGCCCGTGCCAGACTTGGAAGTTCTTTTTCGGGACCTATCCCTATAAATCTCGTAAGACCATTTACTATTGGAGATGATTTTGAAAATGTTGATCTCGAAGCTACAATGATGAATATTCTTGAAAAAGGTAAAAGGTTAGAACATATTGATTATGATGATTTTTTTGTTTATGAAACTGCAAAAGGTCAGAGATGTGCCTGTCTTGAACTTGATATTTCGGGAAGTATGGCGGGAGATAAATTAGCTTATATGGCAATATGTGTTTCTATGTTAGTATATGCTTTTCATAAAAAAGATGAGATTGGGATATGTTTTTTTGAATCAAATACCCATATATTAAAAAATGTAAGAGAGGAAGTTGATTTAGAGCAATTAGCTGATGAATTACTTTCTGTTACCTCAAAAGGAGGTACCAGAATTCAAGCAGCTTTACAATGGGCTCAAAAACAGTTTAAAGAATCCGGATCTCGTGAAAAATTAAATATTCTATTTACAGATGCAGAATTTTTCGATCTTAAAGAAGCTATAAATGAATTGAGGATTATGCGTTCAATCGGGATAGATTTTATTTTAGTTTGCCCAGAAATTTCTTATAATCTCGAAGAGGCTGAAAAAATGGTTAAAATTGCAGGCGGACAATTATTAACAATTAAAGATTGGGAAGAATTCCCTAAATTAATATCAGAAATAATAAATTCAAAATTTTAAAGATTTTTTTATAAATACAATGGAACATCAAATTTTTAAAAATAAATTAATTTTACAAAAAATTAAAGAGGATTTTGATAGAATAAAATATCAAGAAGTAATTAATTTTCCTTTAAATAAAATTAATATTATCTTAATTAGGGAAAATCCCATAAAAATTAGAGCGATAATAATAGATAATGAACGTGAATTTCATCTAATCATAGATGAAAAAAAAGGTGAAATTTTTCATGATTGTCCTACTTTCCTAATATATGTCAATAAACAGGAAAAAATTTGTACTCATCTTTTAGCATTATTACTTTATTTAGATGAAAATCTCGCATTAAAAATTTATAATAATCTTAATGATTATAAATTTACCTCCGAAGATTTTAATTCAATAAAAAAGAGTAAAAATTTTTTAATTCTTGCTAATAATTGTTTTCAAACAAATAACTGTATTGAAGGATTAGATTATCTTAATAAGGCAATAATTAGTCGTTGTAATTGTGAAAATGTTATACAAAAATATTTAACAATTGCTATTGATAATAATCTTTTTATTGAATTTTTTAATTTTCTTAAATTCTGCTTTAATAATGAATTGGACGATTATCTTTTAAAATATAAGTCTCTGATTAATCGAGGTCTAAAAAAATTTTTTAATTCTATAAAAGATTATCCTTTTTTTGATTTATTGGTAATAATTAAAAATATTTCAAGTATTTACCAAAAAATTCTCACTATTTTAGAATTAAATTTTATAGAAAGATTAGAAAATTTGTTTTATAGTGATAATTTTAATGAGAATTATTTTTCGGCAATTTTGATAATGAGTTATCCCGAAGAAGAATTACAGTTAGCCTTTAACAATTATGATGAAAAATATTATGCAATGAAATTAAACCTAATAAAAAAAAAAGCACTGGAATATTTCTTTAATGAAATTGAGAATTTTTGTGTTATTGAAAAATTGACTCTCATGAAAGAACAATTTAAAGTTCTGGGAATAGAAAAAGAGAAATATATTAATGAATATAAAAGATATAAGCGTTACATTAAGGAATTAGAAAAAAAGAGTTATCTTAAAAAATTTGCATTTTTAAAATTTTTAATCCATAAGTATAAAATTACTCCTTCTAAAGGTAACTTTACAAAAAAAAGAAATACATATATCGTAAATCATAACGAGAAAAATAAAAAAAATCCAGTTTATAAGTATATCTTAGAACATTTAGGTTTTTATGATTTAGATAATTCAAAAATAAAATCAAATGATTTAGGAATCAACTATTTTATAATTAAAGAGCTTTTTACAGATGATCTAACCATACTTACGGATATTTTATATTACCGAAATCAATTTTGGGGTGAAATTGAGGATTTAAATATTGATTCTATGGAAGGGATTACTCTTATAAGAGAAAATATTAATTACAATTATGATATTGATATGAATTATTCTAATAAAAAAGATCTTATTATAATTGAATGGGATCTTGCAATTAAGCCCTATCAAGGAAGTATAGTAAATGCATATGGTTCACAAATTACAATTCCGGATTATAATTGTCCTCTTTTTTATGATTTGAAACCATTTGATTTAACTTTTTGTTTAAGAACTCCTGTGAAAATTGAAGGAAATTTAATTAAAACTATGCATGTTATTACAAAATGCTCTTTCTATGATGCTATAAATGGTGTTGCTAAAGGGATACCATTTCTAGAAGGTTATTATCCCTTATCTCTTGTAGAAGCTGTACTCAATAAAAAAATTGATCCATTTGAAGCATATAATTTAGTTATAAATAATCCAAATAAAGTATTTATTCCGTATTATTTCGAATTTATAAAAGCGTTTAAAAAATTTCTTTTTGAATATATCAATACTAATAAAGAATATTTATTTCAAAAATTAAAAGCAACTCCAAAAGATAAAATTAATCAATTAATTATGTTATTAGATATAGAAAATCTATTAGCTGGATTGAATTTACCTTTTCAAGAAATAATTGATAATCTTTTATTTAAAGATTTAAAACTAAAAGATTTTAAAGAGGTTTTTATTAATAAGATTCATGAATATGTTCAAAATATTATTAAAGAACGAAAAATTGGAAGTACTATTGTTTTTGATTTAAAAAAAATGAAAAATACGCCTTTTTCAAAATATATTAAGGATATTGTTCAGATTAGAAAAGAAGAATTTGAAGCAACGCCGATCTTTAAAAAAGGGGAATTATTTGATATAAATGAACTATTGAAAACTTATTATGGTCAAAAATTTTCGGAAATATTAAGTATTAAAAACATATCTCAAATTAAAATCAATAAGATGAGAAAAATTATTGATTTTTCTAAAAAACTTGGATTAAAATTAAATATTCATGAAATAGATTAAATTTGTTTAATTCTTTTTTTATAGAGCTCGAAAAGTTTTTTAAAGAATTTCGAATATATTTCAAGACTATTGAGATATTCTTTGATTTCAATATATTCCTTATTTGTATGTTCTAATTTTGGATCTCCAGGGCCATATGTAATTGATGGAATATTATAATGAATACCTATTGCGTTGATAAATGTTGTTCCTGTTTTTTTAATTAATTTTGGCTTTTTACCAATTGTTTTAAATATTGCCCATCTCAGTGCCCCAACAATTAATTCATTTCCTTCAACTTCATAACCATTAATTAAACTCAAAATATTCTCTTGGATTTGAAAAGATTGCTTAGTTTCCTTTTGAAAAACGTCTTTAAAATTAAGAATACTTTTTCTTATTTGTTCTAAAATATGTTCCGCGCTAATTTCTGGAGGAAATCTGATGTCAATATATATCTCACATTTAGAAGGAACACAATTGGTTAATTCCCCTCCTGAAATTACCGTTAAAGTTGGAATAATTTGATGGAAATATTTTGCGTTATCATCACGTTTACAATGTGAACCGGTTAATTGCCAACAAACTCCTTTAATTATATTCCATATTTGCAAACAAATCTCTACAGCATTGACATATTGCCATGCGCTAGCTGCATGACCTGATTCCGTTATTGCTCTGTATCCGATACAGATTCTACCTTTATACCCGATACAAATTTGTTCTAATTTAGTAGGCTCTCCGAAAATTGCGAAATCAGGGTTAATATCTAATTTAATAAATTCTTCAATACCGATTAGACTATCTTCTTCTCTAACAATACCCGCAAAAATAATTGTTCCCTCATCTTCTTTTAGATCATAATTAGATATAGAATATACCATAGCGGCTAAAGATGGTTTACAATCAACAGCGCCTCTACCAAATATCTTTCCATTTTCTTCTTTAACGGGTAATTCTCCAGGAATTGTATCTAAGTGTGAAATTAATAGTATAATGGGTTTACCTTTTCCTTTTTTGGCAATAACATTTCCAACTTTATCTATTTGGACTTCAAAAGAATGTTCTTTTAGAAAATTTGCTATAAATTTAGCATATTCTTGTTCATTTCCTGAGGGACTATAAATTTCAATACATTTCTTTAAAAATTCTTTTGGATCATTAATCATTTAAAATCACCGTTCCCGCATTATTTTCAAGGGCATTGAATATTGGACGTTCAGTTAAACCCGAACAAATTATAATCTTTTTAACTCCTAAATTAATTGCTTCAGAAGCCGCATAAGCTTTCTTTTTCATACCTCCTTTTAAACTTTCCATTATTCCTTCTAATTGAACTGCCTTAATTTGTTTAATAAGTGAATTTTTATCTTCAAAATCACGATATATTCCCTCAACATCCGTTAAACTAATTAAAATATCTGAATTTAATGCTTTTGCGATATAACTAGCAGCTCTGTCTCCATCTACATTAACAATATCCCCTTCTTTACTTTTTGCTAAGGAGGCAATTATCGGTAAATAATCATTTTCTAAAAGATATTTAATTATTGAAGGATTAACATTAGATATTTTTCCAGAATATTCACCCCTCTTAATAATACGCTTTCCATTTATTACTACCATTATCTTTTCTTTTCTAATTGCCTCTATTACTCCCCCATCAATTCCGCAAAAACCAAAAGAATTTACACCTTTTTTCTGAAGAGCCTCAACTAACCTTTTATTATTCAAGCCTCCTAAAGACATTATAGCCGCTTCTATAGCATCTTGATCCGTATATCTGGTTGTAAATCCCGAAGGTGTCTTAAAATATTTTGGTTCTTTTCCCATTTTCTTTAATGTTTCATTTATTTGGGGGCCTCCACCATGAACAATTAATAATTTATATTTTTCTCTATAATTATTGTAAATATCTGCAATATCTTGAATAACATTTTCAAAATTTTTTGCTATTAATGCGCCTCCTATTTTTACTACTACTAACATTTTTTACAACCTCAATTTCAACTATATTTTTCTAAAATATAATTTACGATTTCTCCGGCAACATTTATATTAGTGGCAGTAGATATGCCTTTAAATTGCGGAGTTCCATTAACTTCAATAACTTTTAATTCATCATTATCATACATCAAATCAACACCAACGATTTCACCCTTAACTGCTTTAGATGCCTTCAAACAAATTT
>CAZVTX010000030.1:0-5278 GCA_964629395.1 uncultured archaeon | reverse complement strand
TTTGCAAATACTTTTTCAAGAATTAGACTATCAATATCAATAGGTTTAGCAGTTCCGCCAATGGCAATATTGCTGCGAAAGTCTTTTTCAGCACTATATCTCCCCATTGCTGCAATACATTGATCCCCAATTACAAATACCCTTAAATCAGTTGGCATATTTTCGTTAATAGGCAAATATTTCTGAAGATAATAAATTTTTTGTAAAACATTACCCATAATTTCACGACATTCGAGATTCGCTCTAGCACAATTATAATCATCTAATTTTGCAATAAGACGCCCCCAAGATCCTATTAATGGTTTTATAACTACGGGGTAATTCATAATGTTATCAATCGCATCCAAAGCGGACTCTTCTTTAAATGCAATACATGTAAGAGGTGTTGGAACCCCTTCTTTTAATAAATTTAATGTTGTTAATAATTTATTTCCCGTAATATTCAAGCAAGTAAAATTATTTATTACATCATAACCCTTAGTTTCTAAGATGGAACATATATATAAACCACGAAAATAAGATAATGAACGTTCAAGAATTACTGTGTAGTTATCATCTAAATCTTTTGAATTAGATAACTTGAAATATAATTTTTGATTGTTTAAAACCTTATATTTTATACTTTTTTTTTCTAATTCGTTAATAATCTGCTTTACTTCCCATGTAATTCTATTTACGGTTATTCCGATTAACATATTAAATTAACCTATTGATGAGAGATATTATTTTTAAGAAAAATAAACTATTAAACATTTTTAAAAAAGTAAATAAATTAACGAATTCTTCAAATTAAATTAGATTTATTTAAAACAATTTGAATAAGAATATATAAGAATAAAAAATTACTTATCACAATTAATCTTTTCATTAGAAACTTTAGGTGCTAAAAGTAATGTCTTATAAAAGAAGAATCGGTAAGATTAAAGTTGATTTCTTTAACATGAGAATTGAATTTTCTCCTAATATTGAAATTATCTCAAAAAAATCACAGAGTATTACCGGAGGAGATGAGATCGAGGAAGTTATTATCAGCTTTGAAGTTATGAATAATATTTCTGAGAAAACTGAGCCAAAATATAAAACTTATGTATTAAGCGCTGATGAGATTGAAGATGATGAACCATTTGACCCTAATAATCCTTGGTATAAATTAGAAGGGATAGAACTTGAAATTGTTAAGCAAGATGCAATACCTGATGAACCTTCATCCGTTTCTACTCACCCTGTTGCTCCAACACCAAGTACAACAATCTCACAATCAACACCTTCAGTTCCCGAAACTAAAGAAGCTTCTACATTATCACCGGAAAAACAGGAAAAAATTTCACAAATCGAAAAACAAATTGCTTCATTAAATAATATGATTAGTAATTTGGATAAAAACTTTAGTTCCGGGGGAATTAGTCAAGAAGAATACCTTAAAAAGAAAAATTTCCTAGCAGAAAAATTAGGAACCCTTATGGGACAATTAGAAGCTTTAAAAGAAGAATAAAAATAAAATTAATAAAAATGTCATGGGAAGAAAAATATAAACATCCTTCAAAGGATATAGCTGAAAGTAAAGGCACCATCCTAAGAGGAAAAACAATTTGTTTATGCTTAACAGGATCAGTTGCCGTCATTTCTGCGCCTATAATTGCAAGGGAACTGATGAGATTAGGAGCTGAAGTTATATGTGTAATGACTAAAGCTGCTACTGAGTTAATAACTCCTGATTTAATGCATTGGGCAACGGGAAATCCCGTTATCACTCATTTAACGGGAGCAGTAGAGCATATTTATCTTGCAGGTGAACGACCCCGAACACTAGGGCGAGCTGATCTAATTTTAGTCTGCCCGGCTACAGCAAATACAATTTCTAAGATTGCAAATGCTATAGATGATACTCCTGTCACAACTGTCGTAACTACAGCATTTGGGAGTGGTACTCCTATAGTTATTGTTCCGGCAATGCATGAATCAATGTTTAAGCATCCTATTTTGGAAGAAAATATTAAAAAACTAAAAAAATATGGTGTAGATATTTTAGGACCCCGAATCTCCGAAGGTAAGGCAAAAATCGCAAGAGTAGATGAAATTATAGACCGAGTTATTGATCTTTTAATTTCTAAAAAAGATTTAGAAGGATATAAAGTACTTGTAACCGCTGGGCCTACACAAGAACCTATAGATGATGTAAGATTTGTTTCAAATCATTCTTCAGGAAGACAAGGGATTGAGATTGCAAAAGAATGTTCAGCTAGAGGTGCTGAAGTAGTATTAATTAATGGTAAAAGCACGGTTAAAGTTCCAAGCTATCTGAACGTAATAAACGTCACTACTACTCAAGATTTTATTGAAGCTGTAAATAAAGAATTAACGGAAAAAAAATATGACTTTTTTATATGTGCTGCCGCAATAAGTGATTATTCGCCCTCCAAAAGTATTGGAGGTAAAATTTCATCAGATAAAGTCGAAGAACTTGAAATTCATATGAAATTAACTCCTAAGATTATAGATGAGGCACGAAAAATTGATAAAGATGTATTTATAGTTGCATTTAAAGCAGAGACTAATGTTTCACGCTCCGAACTCATTGATCGCGCTTATTCAAGGCTTAAAAAATCAAATGCGGATCTAATTGTTGCAAATGATGTTGGAAAACCAAATGCGGGTTTTCAATCAAGAGATAATGAAGTATATATTATAGATAAAGATAAAAAAATAACCCATGTAAAACATTCAAAAAGATATATCGCTTCTAAAATTGTAGATATTGCTCTTGAAAATTATCGAATAAGAAATTTAAAAAAATAATAGTTTTCGTTGTTATTTTTACGATTTATTTATTAATGTTATAAAAACTTTTTGCTTAAAAAAAACATTTAAATAATACTTAGTTTTCTTCTAAAAATTGAAGAGAATTAAAAAACTGAAATTTTAATGAATATCATACAATAGCATGTGCGTTATATTATCAATTAAGTTATACATTTTAATCTAATATTTAGATATATAATTAAATATATTTATTGACCTTAACAAAAAAATAATGGATGTGTCAGAAATTAGTTCCAAGGACGAGAAAGGTACCATTAAGCAAGGGACTATTGCCCAATTTATGAGAAAACGAACCCAATTAGTTGGGTTTGAGTTTGGACATTGGAAGCATACTCAATATTGTGCTGAATTCCTTGATAATGCCTTAGATGCAATAGAATCTTTCCAGTGGAAAGAATTGAAAAAAAGCGATTCTTCCATTGCATTTACTCTAGATCAAGAGTTATCATTAGAAAATCTCTCTTTTATTCGAAATGGATTAGAGGAACAAGAAAAAAATTCACTACCTTTAGACTCTGAATTTAAAAAGACTTTAATGCAGGAGGTTGGAATCACACCTAGCGATAAAGAGAATAATGAAGTTAAAATTACAGATTCAAAAAAAAATGCACAAAAAGAAGAGATAATAAAAAAGGATGAGATTGAGGTAGAAGAGGAGGTCCGCAAAATAACCGAAGAAATGGAAGAATTATTAAAACCTGTAGAAGATATCATTGATTTAGAACCTATAGTTATCATAAGACTTAGGGAATTTGAGCCGCCTGCATTTCTTACAGCAGAATTAAGTCAGAAAAATGTTATGGGATATACATTTGAGATTTTTGATAACGGTATTGGTATGGCTAAAGTAGATTTAAAAAAATTCGGTAAATACCTTGCCTCAAGTAAGAGCTTAGAATTGAAGCAGACAAGAGGAAGTCAAGGTTTTGGTGCTCCAAGTGCTTTTAGTGATGCTCAAAATACTACAGGAATGCCTATTGTTGCTATTTCTAAAACTGCTAAGACGATATATGCTACTGTTTCTGAGTTTTTTACAACCAGTAAAAATGAAAAGAAATACATTATATCTCCAACAGATGTAGACTGTCCTTTCCTTCATGGAACTTATATTAAATTGAATTATCTTAATGTTAAATATAAGAGAGGATATGTGGATTATTATGTTAAAGAAACAGCATTAATGAATCCACATGTTACTATTATTTATATTGATCCGTATGGAGAACAACATATTTATCCACGTAAAGTTTCTTCATTTCCTATTGAGCCAAAATATGCTAAACCACATCCATCTTCGGTCAACATAGGAGATTTACAGGATTTAATTACAAAATCCAATAATTTAACAATATCCGCTTTTTTACAGGAGAATTTTGTTAGAGTTAGCGCCAAAACTGCTAAAGAAATAATTACAATCGCTGAAAGAGATCTGCAAGATAAATTAAATTTATTAATACTAAAGAATGGATTTGTTAATATAATTCAAAAGAAAGCGGATAAAATTTATTTTTTGAGATATGAGAAAAGAGTTTTTGGTAAAGCAAAAAAGAAACGAGACAAATTAGTACCATATTTAGTAGAAGCTCCTGATATTAAAGAAAAATATTGGAATTTAATTTCAAATTATAAACAGTGTAATAAAAATATTGAAAAATTATTAAAGGAAATTAAAAAAATAAATACCAGAATAGAGAAAGTAGAAACCAAAAAAGAGATAAAATCTTTTGAAAATCAGATTAAAAAATTACTGAAGGAAAAAGATAATTTAGAAAAAGAAAAAGAAAAAATTAAGAAAGATTTAAGCGAATTATTTACTCATATCGGAGATGGATTTATAGAGGAAAAAGATGAAAAAATCATTAGTGATTATGAAGATTTAGTAAATCAGGTTCAAATTAGTAAAACTAAACCTTCTGAACTAACGAACGATCAATTTAATTCACTTTTTCTTGCATTTAAATCTGTAAAATATATGGCACCACCCACAGATACGGCTATTCCTGTTGGAGAAACTGTTCTTGAAAATACATTAATAAAAGAATTAGGGCTTAGAATTTCTGAAAATTTAGATGATTTTGATGTTCCAGTTGATGATATTCTGCAAACTTCGCAACTTATTTTAGAAGAGAAGAAGAAAGAAGCTATAAATCAAAATCCCAAAAGTACTGATAAAGATTTTAAGGATATTGAGATTACAAATGAAGAAATTAAGGATTTTTCTATAAAAATATTAAAGACTTTTGATGTTAACGGAGAAAATATATCCCAAAAGGAATTTAAACCTGTAGTAGAATCATTATTAAATCATACCGACCCCGAACCGAATGCTTATGCTGAATTTTACGAATATTTTATTCAAAATTTTACTGTTGATGATGATTTTGTAGCAGCTGAAACAAGACCACCTACAAGTGGAAAGGGACTTGCATATGTAGTTGAAGCAGTTATGGCATATTCA
>CAZVTX010000029.1:0-18290 GCA_964629395.1 uncultured archaeon | reverse complement strand
TTTCTGGAAAGAAGGAATAGATTTGTAGGATTAATTAAATACAAAAACAAAATCGAAGAAGCTCATATCCACGATCCTGGTAGATTAAAAGAACTTTTGCTGGAAAATGCAGAAATTTTATTTACAAATTCAAAAGGGAAATTAAAATATTACATTAAAGCAGTTAAAGCCAATAATGAATGGGTTTTAATTGATTCGGCACTGCATTCTAAAATAGCCGAAAAAATTTTTCGATTTATACCTCTTCTCTCAAAATTTAAAGAAATTAAAAAAGAAGTAAAAATCGGCAATAGCAGAATAGATTTTCTTTTAGACGGAATTCCTCTTGAAGTTAAAGGATGCACGCTTGTAAAAGATGGTTTAGCACTCTTTCCGGATGCACCGACAATAAGAGGCGCCCGACATGTTGAAGAAATAATTAAATATAAAGGAATTATACTATTTTTAGTTTTCAGAAAAGCAAGGGCATTTTCACCGAATTGGGATACCGATCCGAATTTTTCCAAAAAACTAAGTGAAGCTAAACATAGAGGTATACCAATCTATGCTGCCCAAATGAGTTTTGATGGAAAATCAATCTATTTTGAAGGATTAATTCCTCTTGATGATAATAAGTTTTAGAAGCAATAATAATATCCCATTATTATGACTAAAGATTTTTTCAAACCTGAACCTCATGTATTTGCACATCGAGGTTTGCCGCTTGATTATCCCGAAAATACAATGATTTCATTCGAGAATGCTGTTAAATTAGGCGTTGATGTTATCGAGACGGACGCGCATCTTACTAAAGATAACCAATTCGTTATTTGTCATGATTCTGAGATTTCGAGAATATCAAACGGGAATGGATTAATAAAAGATTATACTTTAAAACAATTAAAAGAATTTGATGCCGCATATAATTTTTCTAAAGACGGCGGGCACACTTTTCCTTTTCGAGATAGAGGAATAACTTTTGTATCAGTAGCCGAAATTCTTGAAAAGTTTCCTAAACAGCGATTTAATATAGATTTAAAAGATAAAAATCAAAAACAAGTTGAATTATGGGCTGAATTAATTAAGGAATATGATGCTGAACATCGTATTTTAACGGCATCTCAATTTACCGAAAATCTAAAGGAAGTTCGCTTAAAATTTCCTAACATGGCTACTTCATTTTCTGCAGGAGAAGTATTTCGATTTTACTTAAAAAATAAATTTAGAGGATTAAAAAGCCTTAAGAAAGCAGATTTTAAAGGTGATGCATTGCAGGTTCCTGAAAAGATGTTCGGAATGCGTATTGTAAGCGAAAAATCGATAAAAAGAGCCCATCAATTAGGTTTTAAAATTCATGTTTGGACAATAAACAATGAAAAAGATATGATTAGGCTGCTTAAACTTGGCGTAGATGGCATTTTCACGGATAATGCTCCCTTATTAAAATCTATACTCAAAAAATATAAAAAATAAAAAAAATTGAAATTATCTCTTATTGCATTCAAGACAACTTCTCTTACCTTTCTTTAAACAAAATTTTTTAGCCGAAAAAAAACTAATTGGTAATACAAAATCCTTTAAAATTTCGGTTATATAATGAATTTTAATATTAATGACTGCCGGATTTTTACGAAAATTAAGATTTACAATTTCATCTACATCTTTTACAGATAATCCTGCAATTAAAATTGATATATTAAACAACCCACATGTTTTATAGGCATTCAACATAAAGGGGCATCTATTAGCGAGATCTAATATTTGTTCGGGTTGATTTGTTTGAATCTCAATCTGAGCAAATTGTAATTCCGCCAATTTAATATTTATACCTGCTTGGAATTTTAAAATCCCATTTTCTTCTAATTTTTTTATTCTCATTCCCACAGTTGGCTGGGAACGATTTACTTTTTTAGCAATTTCTGTGTGCGTAAGACTTGGGTCTTTCTGTATTAAATTGATGATATTTCTATCCACTTCATCTATTTTAAATAAAATACTATCCATAATGTTTTCATTTTTCATTTTATAAACGACATTTGGATTTTCTATAAAAAAACCAAAATATCGATGATGAACTATATAACGATATACCGATATTTAAACATTTTTTAAAAAATCACTATTACGCGCAAATAGTAAAAAATGAAATTTTAATTATTAAAAGCAATTTCCAAGAATTTATAATCTATAAATGATTATCTTTTAAATTCTTAAGTATATTTCTCTTATGATTTAAAATAGAATATTATAAGAATGTTAGAATTAAAAAGATATATAATCGAATTCTTAAAGGTTTTATCAGACTTAACTAGGTTGGAAATACTGAATCTTCTTAAGGATAGCAAGAAAACCTCATTAGAGATACAGAATTCATTGAATAAATCACAATCAACAATTTCTCAGCATTTAAAAATTCTATATAATAACAAATTAATTGACTTTGAGAAAAAGAAAAAAATAAAATATTATTATGTTAAAAATACTGAAATTTTTAGGATTTTAGATGCAATAAAGTCATTTGTTATTAAGATTAATCGTGAAAATCTTAAGGATTTTGTAGATATTGATATTATAGATATTCTTTTTTAAACTTTAAAGAAATAAAAATGGTGAAAAATAACTATAAAAAAAAATCAAGAAAATAACGTTAAAAAGAAGATTGTAATATTAGGGCTTGATAACAGCGGCAAGACCTCAATATCCATGTCGTTAAAAGGGATTAAGAATTTGGGGGCATTTTCAAGGATAAAGCCGACAATCGGAGTTAATATTGAAAATTTTAAGATTCTTGGCTCAGATTTTGTTATTAGCGATTTAAGCGGTCAATCAAGTTATATGAATGAATATATTCAAAATATTGATAGATATCTCGATGGTGCAAATAAATTGATATATGTTATCGATTTACAGGATAAAGAGAGATATAACATTGCAATCTCTTATTTAAATAAAATATTGGAGATAATAAAAAAAAAATATGATGATATCGAGATTTTAATCTTTCTACACAAATTTGATCAGGATTTAGCACAGCAGAATATAGAATTAAATGAAAGTGAGGTAAAAAATCTTATAGATACAATAAAAGGATTAATTCCATCCAATTTGAAATATAAAATTTACAAGACGTCTATATTTACCGTTTTTCAGAAGATTGTCGTTTAAAAATGATTCTATTTATAAATCGTAAAAATTTTTATTGCGAAAATTCATTATAAATTCAATTATTTTGAATAATTTGTTGGAGAGATTAAATTTTGAGCGGAACTACTGAAAGTGAGCAAATTTTACCTAATATTGAAATAACGTTAAAAAATATTCAATATGATAAAAAAGAAAAAAGAATAACCATAAATATTTTGGGCTTTGTGTTTATAGGGCAATATTTTCCGAAAACAAGATTAAAAGAAGTTTTAGATGATTTTCATGCATCATTAAGAAAAATTAAAGTTGATAGAGATAATATCTATATTAAAGATCCTAAATCAGGCGAAAAAATTCCTGAAGACTTAAAAATCAAACAATTTTATTCTAAATTTAAATTTCTTGAAGAATTTAAAGAGGAAGAATTTGCAAAGCAAGAATTTATAGAAAGATTGCGTAAAGAGGAAGAAATTGAAAGGGAAAAAGAAGAAATTGAAGAAGTTATTCCCCCTTCTCCTGAAAAGGAGGAAGTAAAATATGCGGCAAAAGCGAGTATACCCGTTAAAAAGAAAAAAACAATAAGAAAGCCCGTTAAATTAGAGTTAGCAGCCCCTATGGCACCGCCTAAAATGATGGAAGTGAGAAAAGAGCCTCTATTAATGAGTACTGTATCAAAAAGTCAGATTTCTGAAAGCTCTCCCGAATTGGAGAGCGATTTTATTCCTGAAACTAAAAAGATCAACATGGGGCTTCAATATTATTCCGTTATGATGGAAAACCAAACATATTTGTTTTATGTTTATTTTTCCCATAAAAAATTAATTATTGAAGATGAGGAAGGAAAAACTATTTATGAAACTACTTTTGAAATCACGATAACTAAAGAGGAGCCTCCAAGGTTAAATTTAACGATTGAAGGAATAGGATTTGAAGTTCATCCTATTAGTTGTGTGGTACAGGTTGATGAGAATGCATTTAGTCAGCCTACCACTATTTTCTCTATAACACCTCTAAAAAATGAAGATTTATCCGAAAGGGAAAGAAAGAAAGGTTATAGGCGTTTTCTACACATAATAGTTGAATTTGAGGGAGATATAGTGAATCACACCATATTAGCTGCAATAATTCAGCCAAAACATATAAATTTAAAATTAGGACCAATTCAGCTAAACTTGAGTAAAGCACAAGCTTTATTAGTTTGCCTTTTATCAATATCAATTACGGCAATATCTTCGGTATATTCAATCTTATCCATGGATTTATCAGCAACAGCCTCTAACCCAAACTCAGGAGTTTTAGGAAGTTTTATTCCTGGTGCAGGATCATTAATTTTTATGCTTTCATTTATAATAACTATTTTAAAGAAAGGAGTTTTCCCGATTAAAAAAAAGGTCGCAGGGATGCTCGATTTTACAAAATCAGCGGCACTAATGAAATAATAATACAAATTTTTTCTTATTTTATTTTATTTTTGATAAATTCTTATATTTTTTGTATAGAATATTTTTTTATAAACTAATTAATCATTATTCTCTATTTAGCTAAAATCAATTGAAATATGTTTTTAACCATACAAAAAATATAAGATTTAATCTTATTTTTAAAAATTTATTTAAAAATCTTTTTAAAGCAATTGCAGCAAGGTACGCCTACTTTAATTTCATTATAATAGATTTCGGGAAATAGTTTTGATTTATCAATTAAATCTAATAACATTTTACGGAGTTTTCTAGATAAAGGATCAGAGCTAAAATAAAATCTCTTTAAATAGCTTTCATGATTAGTTGCCGAGCAAATAGGGCATACTGAAAAAAATTCTGCAAATTTCTTATATGCTTTTCTTTCTTCAGTTGTAAGAGATTTATGTTCTTTCTTTAATTTTAATTCTTCTCTAATTAATATTTGACGAAGATTTTCGGTTTCAATATTAATATCAAACTTCATTTCCCTTTTAACTTGATTGATATGGGAAATTAATTTATTTTTATTAGTATTTTTTCCAACCGGAGTAAAATTCTCGATTACTCTGGAGTTTAGCTCATTAGAGGGAATTTTATGCTTTAAAATAATCTTTTTTGCCATTTGTTTCATAATAATATCCTTCTTAAACCTTGTTTGATGAGAGGCAAAAAAAATACTGTCAATTCCGTAATGTGTCATAAAATCTTCAATTTCCTCCGTATCGACTGAAAGTCCTAAATCTGATTTTATGCCGACAATTATAATCGGAACATCTTCTAAAAGCAAACTTTTAATATATCTTACCCAAATATGCAAATCTTCAAAACTTTGGTGATTAGATACATCAAAACATAAAAAAATTCCGCATGTCCCATTAAAATAGTAGGGAAAGAGTTCTAAAAAGCGAGTGCGACTTTTTAAATCCCATAAAATTAATTTACATCGATCATTACTTTCTAATTTACAATTAAATACTTCAAAATCTACGCCAATAGAAAAGGAAGGAGAATTATCAAACCATTCATAATTTTGAATTGTCCCTTTAACAAAGGATGTTTTGCCGACATTGGGAGATCCGATTACAACCGTTTTGAAGATCCAATCCGCCGTCAGACTTTAATCTCCTCGCTTTTATTATGTTTTGAAAAAATTAAAAAAAAATATTTACTAGTTTAAAGGTAAAAAATTCAATATATATATTTTTATTATTAAATTCAAATATTTCTCAATAAAAATATAATATTTTGTAAAATTTCTGATTTTAAATTGATAAAAAATAAAATATCAATTTTCTTTCTATTACTTAAATAATTATTTAAGTAAAAATAGAGTTCTATGACGAGTAATATTTTCGGAACATGCGGAATTCGTAGGGTTTTCAGTAATTATCGTAATGAAGATATAATGTTTACACCTCAAATGGCATTAGAAGTTGGCTTGGCTTTAGGTACTTATGTAGATGGGGGTACCGTGGTTATCGGTAAAGATATTAGGACATCAGCATTACCTATTGAATATGCCCTAATTTCCGGATTAGTGAGCTGTGGATGCAAAGTGAAAACCCTTGGTATAGTTACTACTCCTACTCTGGCAATGTCACTTCGTTATTTAAGAGCAGACGCGGGAGTAATGATTACGGCAAGTCATAATACCCCCGAATATATCGGACTTAAAATGTGGAATCCATCCGGTATGGGATTCTCGCCCGAACAAGAAGAAGAGATCGAACGTATATATAATGAAAAAGATTTTGTTGAGATAAATTGGGATGAAGTAGGAACAATCTCTCATGTAGATGATATCGAGGATATTCATATTATAGATGTAACTAATAGATTAAGTTTTGATGCTACAGGATTAAATGCAATAGTTGATCCGGGCAATGGTTCGAGCTGTAATATTGTACCAAAATTGCTTACCACTTACAATGTAAATATAATGACGATAAATGCCCAAATGGATGGCCGTTTTCCCGGAAGACATTCTGAACCAAGTAGAGAAAATCTCCAACAAATTTCCAAATTTCTAAAGATTTCCGAAAAGGAAAGCATAGGGATTGCTTTAGACGGGGATGCAGATAGAGTTATTTTTCTAGATGAAGACGGTGAGATAATCGATCCTATTCGATTATTAGCATTAATGGCAAAATATTTCATTGAAACCAGAAAATATAAAATAGAAGATAAGGATTTCAAAATAGTTACTCCAATAAATTCTTCAAGCCTCGTAGAAGATGTCTTAAATCCGTTAGGATGCGAAGTTATCAGAACTGAAGTTGGAGATATTAAAGTAGCCGTAGCATTGAAAAAATATGGGGGGTTTTTAGGGGGTGAAAATTCCGGAACATATATATGGCCAAGATTTCATTATGGACCTGATACAATAGTAACAATTGCAAAAGTTTTACAAATGATTGTTGAAACGGGAAAAAATCTTAAAACATTATTAAAGGAAATACCCGAATATCCATTTTATCGTAAAAATTTTCCGTTAAAAAAAGATATTCCGTTTACCGAAGATATTAATAAAAAGATAGTCGAAGAGATGATTCATGTATTCGATGAATTAGGTAAAAAAATAAAAAATATTAATCAAATGGATGGTTGCCGATTTGACTATGAAGATGGATGGATATTAATTAGGCGATCAGGAACCAGTCCTTATCTACGTATATCGGGAGAATCAAATATAGATATGGAGCATTCTATCGAGATGAATAAAATTGCCGAAGAGAGAATGAGAAAATTGGATCTAATTTAAAATCGAAAAATCTAAAAAATGAAATTTAAAAATAAATATTTTCTTGATTTATTACTCCAATAATAAATCCCAATCAATTGCATCTTCAATTAATTCAAGGACTTTATCTATTTCATCTTTTTGAATACCGGGTTTTAATCGTTCCATATTTCTTATAGTTGTATAAGTATCAGATGGAGATAATATAATCGGAATTTTCTTTTTATTTGCAGCGGTGATCACACTTAGATCTGGTTGTATAAAACCTGTTAATATTAAAACAGATACATCTTCATTTAATGCAGCTAAAGCTAAATCTGTTCTATCACCACCAGTAATAAATGCGGCCCTCTTTACCTGTCTTAGGTACTTTAATGCAGCTTGAGGGTTCATAGCACCGATAATATAAGTTTCTACAAGATTATTTAAACTTTCTTTAGCTGCTTCATTGATTAATTCACCTCCTATTGCTGCTTGCACTTCTGAGACTCTCGCCGATACCAATTCTACACTTTTTTCAATAATACCGATTATAGGAATTCCATACCTTTTGATATGATTCTCACTAAGTTCTTCTATTCTTGGAATATAATCATAGTCAATTTTATTAAAAATAACGCCTTTTATTTTTATTTTTCTGAAATCATAATAATTCTTGGTAAAGAATAGATTATCTATACATTTATCGGAAGAATCCGTTAATATTAATATTACCTCATCAATTCCGCATTTTTGGGCAATACTAATATCATCTAAGCCAACTCTAATAAATTTTTTTATGGAGGGCGCTCCTTCAATTATTACATATTCTACATCCTTAGAGATTTGGTCATAAGCTTGTTTAATTTTTTCTAACGTTTGCTCTTTTGTTTTTGCATCTACAAGATCTACATAATAACAATCCGGGATAGATGTGGGAGAAATAACTTCATAAGGTAAATCTGTATGAAAAACGGTACTTTGTATAAATCCGACATCTGGATCGGCTTTATTACTAAATGCTCCTTTAGGTATACCTATAGGCTTAAAATAATTATAGGACTTCCCTTCCTTTTGTAATTTTTGCATAATTCCAATAGATAATAGACTTTTTCCAGCTCTTTCCTTAAGAGATGTTAAAAAAATCGGTTTTACCATTATATTCCCCTTTTTTATTTCCTATTATTTTATTTTATATTCATTATTTTTTATATTTTTTTTAAAAAATATATTAATTCTTAGTTATTGTAATTTTAATATCAACGGCAGAATATCCTTTTACAAAGGATAATAACGGATTGATATCTAACTCTACAATCTCCGGAAAATCATTTACCAACTGGGATAATCTTAAAAGTACCTCCACTAAAGCTTCAATATCAGAGGGGGGCTCACCCCTAACACCTTGTAATAAATTATATACATTGGTACTCTCTAATAGCTTTTTTGCATCTTCTTCGGTAAACTTGTAGGATAAACTAAAAGCTACATCCTTAATGAAATTTGCATAAATACCTCCGGTTCCAAACATTAAAAGCGGTCCAAATTGCGGGTCTCGGGACATACCGATAATTAATTCGGTAATTTTATCTTCTTTCTTAAAATCAATCATTTCTTGGACTTCTACACCATAAATTTTAGCGTTTTGCGGGCCAAATCTTTTAGCATTATCTACTATTTGGACATAGGCTTCAAAAGCTTGTTGAGGTGTCTCAATATTTAAAGCAATACCTCCTACATCAGTTTTATGAATAATTTGAGGGCTTACTATTTTCATTACAACCTTTCCTGTTTTTTCTGCAATTTCCTTTTGAAGGTTCATAGCCTGCCTCGGTGTACGAGCCAGTCGGGATTTAGGTGAAATTATACCATAGCAGTCAAAAACTTCACTTGTTTCATATGATAAAAGAACAGTTCTACCATCTTTCCTGGCGGAGTTAAAAATATCTTTTACTCTCTCTTTATTAACATTAAATTGCGGAATAATTCGATCTTTTAAAGGAACTGTTTTTAAATATTCTCCATAATTAATTAATGTTTTAAGGGAATGAGCCGCTCTATCGGGAAAATGATAACATGGAATTCGATTCATCTTTAGATATTTACGCCCCTCCGCAATAGATTTTTCCCCTATAAAAGAACATACTACAGGTTTATCTTTTATATGATTTGAAAACAATTTATGAATTATTTTGGCAACTTGAGTTGGCTTGGTCTGAGCTTGAGGTGTTACAATAATTAAAGCACCCTCTGTAGTTATATCCTCCTTAGCTATTCCATCATCTATTCCAAAAATAGTTTTTATGGTGAATTCATAACGCTCCGGAGGTGCATCTCCTACAATATCAACGGGATTAAATATTGCCGCCTCTAAAGGCAATTCATCTCTTAATGCATGAAGTATTGCCTCTGAAAAAGAAGAGAATTTTAAACCTTCTCTTTCGAAAGCATCAGTCGCAACAATTCCTGGACCACCCGCATTAGTAATAATGGCAAATGAATTCTTTTTAGGTATTGGTTGGAAAAGGAAAATCTCACCATAATCAAATAAATCTTCAATTGTTTTAGCCCGAATAACCCCGCATTTTTTAAATGCTAAATCATATGCAATATCCGATCCCGCTAAAGCTCCCGTGTGACTCGAAGCGGCTCTCGCCCCTGCTTCGCTTACTCCCGATTTTAATATTACAATCGGCTTTTTTCTCGTGGCTTCGGGTAAAACCTTTAAGAATCGATCTCCATCCTTGATACTCTCTAAATAACATAAAATTACCTTCGTCTCGGGATCATTTGCCAAATGCTCTATAAAGTCTACAGCACTTAAATCACATTTGTTTCCTAAACTAATATTACAAGAAAAACCAAAAGCTTGCTCCATTGAATAATCCATCATACCCGTAAGCATAGCTCCCGATTGTGAAATCATTGCAATATGCCCTTTTTTAGGGGTCTCTGCTGCAAATGAACCATTGTAATTTAGACCAATGAAGCCTAAACAATTAGGACCTAAAATACGCATATTATATTTTTTACCAATTTGAACAAGTTTCTCTTCTCTTTCAACACCCTCTCCACCAATTTCTTTAAAACCGGCAGATATAATAATAAGCCCTTTAACACCTTTTTTACCGCAATCCTCAGCAACATCACAGACAAACTTTCCCGGAATTACAAAAATAGCAATATCGATTTCATCAGGAACATCCAATACACTCTTATATGCTTTATGTCCGAGAATTTCATCTGCATGAGGATTTATCGGGAATATCTTTCCTTTAAATCCTGACTTTATTATATTATTTAGAACTGTATTTCCGACTTTACCTGGTGTAGCACTTGCCCCTATAACCGCAATACTTTTAGGATTAAAAAAATATGATATGTCGTTATTCGTCATATTCTCAGTGAAAATTTATTGTTCTTTAAAGATAGATATAACTTTTTATTTCTTCCATAGTATAAAAATTTTCTATATTTTGGTGATTTTAAATATTCTTTAATAAGAATCAAACTTATTATTATTCATGACGCAAATTACAATTGTTACAAATAAGGGAGATATTAATTTAAATTTATTTGACGACGAGGCTCCGATGACGGTGGCAAGTTTTTTATTTCTTGCTAAGCAGGGCTTTTATAATGGAATAATATTTCATAGGGTTATAGAAGATTTTATGATTCAAGGCGGCGATCCTTTGGGTAAAGGATATGGTGGGCCTGAAAATAGAGGGATTACAGCATTTCCTTTTCAAGGAAAACAAATACCCTATCCTTTCCCCGATGAATTTCAGAGTGGAAGAACTTTCGATAAGCCGGGAATTTTAGCAATGGCAAATGCGGGACCAAATACAAATGGCTCTCAGTTTTTTATAACTCATGTTCCTACGCCTTGGCTTAATAACAAGCATACAATTTTCGGAGAAGTCGTAAGCGAGGCAGATCAACAAGTAGTAAATTCAATTCAACAAGGTGATAAAATAATAGAAATAAAAATTCATTAAAAATAAAAAAAGCAAAAAAATCTTTTTTCTTCCAATTTTATTTTTCCGAGACCAAAAGGTTAATAATCGTAATAATCATCATATTCGTCGTATTCATCTTCAAATTCGTCAAAATCATCGTCCCAATCATCATCCCAGTCATCATCTTCATCGTCCCAGTCTCCATCATTAAATTCATCATCATAGTCATCGTAGTCATCATAATCATCGTAATCATCGAAATCATCATCAAGATCATTCGTGAACCTCTTGGGTCTTCTCGGTCCGGTCATATTTTTTGGCATATTATTTTGCACTTTCTATAATATATCAAATAATCTATTTTATCAAGTGAAGAATAATAAAATTAGAATTTAAATATTTCTCAAGTTAAAATTTGAATAAAAACAAAGAAAATACAATTCTTTTAAAATATAATAAAATTTTTTAATTTAATTCCTTATTAAGTAAATTGAAGTTTAAATTATTAAAAAAACTCGGTTTTATTAGATGAGTAAGGATATTAGAGATCTCATAGATTTATATGAGAAAAAAAATAGAGAAGTTGCTGAATATGAAAGCACAATTTCTTTTTTAAAAGAGGAAATTGAAAGACTTAATTTTACCATTGAGGAGCAAAAAAGATTGATAGAAGATCTTAAACAAAATAATAAAGAAGAGACGGAATTTCCTGATGATTTACAAATTTTAAAGGATTTAATAGTATCTCAGCGCCAGGAATTGTTAGAAAAGGATAGAGAAATTGAGCGATTAAATGATAAACTTGAAGAAATAATTAAAAAATATCAGAATGAAATGAATATTGGTGAAAGAGGCGAAAATGAAGAAACAATTAAACTTAAAAAGATGATTGTTCAAATTACTGATGAAAACGAAAAGTTAAAGAAAGAAATAAAGCAATTAGAAAAGTTACAATTAAATAATCGGGAATCGGAATTATTAGAAGAGTTAAATATTGCTAATCAAAAATTAAAAGTTATGATAGCTGAGAATGATGACCTTAGAGCTCAAGTAAACTATCTGCAGAATGAAATAAATGATATTAAGAGTAAGAGAGAACCATCGGAAAATGAGAATTTTATGCAAGCGCAAGTACAAATTGAAAATTTAAAACTTGAAAATCAGCAATTACAGGAACAAATTAAATTTTTAGAACAAGAATTAGAAGCGGCAAAACTAAAGTTGGAAAATGAAGAAAAATCTTTTGAATCAATAAAAAATATGGATTATTTTGAAGAATTATTAAATATAAGCGAAGAAAATTTAGAAAAAATATATAAAATAAAAAATAAATTAGTTAACCTGAGGGACGGATTATCTGTTAATCTTGAGAAGGATACACTTATAGAGGAACTTACAAGTAAGATGGAAGCCGCAAATGAAACAATTAATAATTTAATAAAAGAGGTTAATGAATATAAAAGTGAGCTTGCTGAACAAGAAAAGGAAATTATAAAAAAGAATATAAAAATTAGTGCTATTACCGAGAAACTAGATGCTCTTAAAGATATTAATAAGGAAATCAAAAATCATGAAGTTCAAGGAGATATGGATACGGAAAAAAGTGAATTAATTAATAATTTTCAGGATAAAATAAAAAGCATGGAAGAAGAAATCAGTAAATTGAAGGAAGAAAATGATCTTTTATATACTACAATTGAAAAAGTAGAAAAAGAAAAAGAAAAGCTTGAAAACCAAATAAATGTGAGCCTAAACCAAAATGAGCTTATAAAATTAATGAATCCTAATATATTGACCACTGCTAAAGGTTTTATTCTGAGCATATTAAAAAAAATTGATGATTCAGAAAGAGAAGAAATTATCGAATCTTTAATAAAAACCTTAAAGAGTTCTAATTTTGAGATAAAATCATTTGCAATAGATATTTTAAGTGAATTTAAGGATAAAAATGTATACTATTCTTTAGTTGATTTAATAGATGATAAGGATTGGATGATTAGGTATAAGATTGTGAAAGCATTATCTAAATATCAGAATTATGATATTAAATTACCCCTCGAAATTTTAAGTAAAGATGATGATGTAGATGTTAGAGAACTTGCATGGAAAGTAATAAAAAATTTAGAAAAGAAAATGATAATAAATGATTAATAAAATTCTTAAATTTTTATAATTATTATACGTATTAAATTAAGAGATTATAATAAAAAGTTTGAGTTAATCTGAAATACAACAATTACTAATGATAATCGTGAAATATATTGAGGAAATTCACCTTAAATAGATGGAATTGGTCAGAGAAGGCAGGAAAATGGGTTTATGTTACTAAAAGGGGAGGACGTAGAATTTATACTTATCGTATAGATCCTCCAGAAGAGTTTATAAAATTAACAGAAGAGCTTCATAGATTGAATAAAATTCTTGCAAAAACCGAGAATCCCGATGAAAATATAAAGATTTTCAATAGGATGATGGAAATAACAAAAAAGCTTCAAGAAATTGGCAGATAATTAATAAATTTCATAATATTTACGAAAAATTAAATTTTTTAAATTTAAAATTGTATTTATATACAAATAAAATATTCATACAATAATTTGTTAATGGGGTTCTTAATTGAGTGAAAGAGTAGCTGCATTTAAGCTCTGTATTTTTGGCGATGGGGGCGTAGGAAAAACTACATTGGCTCATAGATTTATGTATAAAGTATTTGAAGAAGACCTAAAGATGACAATCGGTGCAGATTTTTCGGTAAAAGAATTAGAGATCGACGGAAAATTAATTGCATTGAGAATCTGGGATTTTGGCGGAGAGCGCCGTTATCAAGTTCTGTTTCCCGGATTTGTTCAAGGCGCTCAAGGAGGTATTTTTATGTATGATACCACCAGATATGCCACTTTAAATAGAATGGAAAATTGGCTTTCTTTTTTTAAAGACCCCAAAGATAAAAAGATTAATATTCCAATTATTATGGTTGGAAGTAAAATAGACCTTATAGAAAAACGGTCTGTTCCAAAAGAAGATGCCGAATTTTTAATGGAAAAATATAATTTAAACGGTTATATTGAATGTTCTTCAAAAACTGGTGAAAATGTAGAGTTGGTTTTTGAAACTATTGCCAAATTAATGATGCAAAAAGCAGGACTTTTATAATATCAAAATAATCTATAAAAAATTTAATTATAATTAATATTACTAATTTTGTGAAAAATAATGGTATTTATTAAGGAAGAAGGTAAATTTAGTGAGAATTCATATCTTATTGACGGGTTGATTTTTAGATTACCCAAACAACTTGCACTTTATGTAATTGAAAATGGCGGTAAGAAAGTTCTTATCGATGCAGGTGTTAAACTCGCAATTAGAAAGGTATTCAATAAAATGAAAGAATTTGGATTAACGCCTATTGATGAAATTATTTTAACTCATTCTCACTGGGACCATATTCAAGGTTTTAACAGAATAAAAAAGCTAAATGGAGCAGAAATAAAAGTTTATGCTTCGGAAAACGCTATAGAACGATTAAAAAATCCTGAAAAAATGAATAATATATTCGGATATGATACAGAACCTATTGAAAATGTTAATCCGCTAAAAGAGGGAGATATTATAGATGTTAATGGGCTTGAACTTGAGATTCTAAATTTTTTTGGACATACAATGGATTCTATTGCTATTCTAGACCGTAAGAATAAAATAATTTATACCGGAGATGCAATTATCGATAGATATGATTATAATACCGTAAATGGCGTTTTTATGCCACCGGATTTCAATGAGGAAGAATTATTGAAAACATTTCAAAAACTCAGAGATTTAAAAAATGATATTGATATGATATGTCTTAATCATTTCGGCGTTTGGACTAATGAAGATTGCGATAAAATTATAAATGAAATGGAAGAAATCCACTTTAAAACTAAAGAAGCAATAATAAAGTGGTATAATGAGAAGCCGGATCTTCATTATATCGCAAAACAATATCATAAAACTTTTTTATCTGAATCCACAATTCATACTAAAGAAAATATCCACGGACTTGAATTAGTAATTTCTTGGCTTATAAATGGCCTTAAATTAAGCGGTTATATTGATTAAATTAAAAATAAAAGCTTTTTTTGATAAGAATAGCTTTATTTTACTCAGACTACTTTTTCTGAATAGTTATTATATCTTTTTATTAACTTACGAGCAGATATTTTTTTAAATTAGAAAGATTAATTTTTTAAATTAGTTATATTAATTATATAATATATATATTTACCTTCAAATGTTAAATTTTTTATTTAAGATTATATTTTTTTATTATAATATAAACAAAAGTTTACAAATATAAATAAAAATTTTATAAAAGGTATAGATATGACGAAATTTAACTTGGTTACTCATCGTTCTAGTATGATAGGTACTAGAACGCGAGTAGAAGATTCTTGCGAAAGTGGTTTATGCCCTATTTGTATTGCAGATTGTCCCGTGTTTTGTGAGGTTAGTAAGGCTGCGATTCGTGGTAGAGAGGTTTTATATCCATTAAGAGAGCATTTTGGCAATTCTACAGCTGGAACACCAAAGGATTTTAAACTCGGATATGGAGATTTTCAAATACAATTTGAAGTAAGAGGGGCATTAGGGCTGGATGAGGTTCACGAAGATAATGTAATTTTTCCGAATGCTGATGTCTCAACTAAATGGGGGAACATTCCACAAAAATTCCCGATAGTAATAGCGGGCTTAGGATCCACTTATGTTGCAAAAAGGAACTGGGAAGGCCTTGCAATGGGTGCAGCATTAGCAGGAGTTAGCATTACGGTTGGTGAAAACGTTGTTGGAATGGATCCGAATGCAAAATTTGAAGAGGGTGGTAAATATCCTAAAGTAATCGATACAGAGGATATGAAATTCAGAGTTAATACTTTTAGAGAATTCTGGGATGGAACACATGGCGATATTATTATTCAGAAAAATGTAGAAGATACCAGATTAGGCGTATTTTCATATTGTGCTTCAAAATTGGAATGCACCTCTTTTGAAATCAAATTTGGCCAAGGAGCTAAAGCAATCGGAGGTGAAGTTCGATTACATACATTAGAGAGAGCACAATTGCTGCAAAAACGTGGCTATTTAGTAATTCCGGATCCTTCAGATCCTCATGTAATTGAACAATGGAAAGCGGGGCTTATTCCTGATTTTGAAAGACATAGTAGAGTAGGACTATCATCAACTGAGGATGTACTTGAAGAAATCGACCAAATAAGAGAAATGGGTGCAAAAAATGTTTTTATTAAAACCGGAGGTTATCGACCTTCAGCAACAGCATGGATAATCCGATTAGCAGTCGAGGGTAAAGTTGATGGATTAACTTTAGATGGTGCAGGAGGCGGAACGGGTATGAGTCCTGTATCTATGATGAATGAAGGATCAATTCCAACAGTATATTTAGAAGCTCTTACAGTTGGGTGCCTTGATATGATAAAGAAAAAAGCTCCAAATGCTAAAATTCCTACCATTGCTATAGCAGGAGGCTTTGCAAATGAAACTCAAATGTTTAAAGCCCTTGCTTTTGGAGCCCCTTATGTATCTTGTATAGCCATGGCAAGAGCTCCAATAACCGCAGCGATGAAAGGAAAATTTGTCGGAGATGCAATTAAGAACAATTCTGTTACTCCAGGAATGTTAAGTTCATTAGGATTTCCAAAGGATAAAGAACCCGATTCATTAACATTAGAAGAGGCTTTTGTTGAATACACAAATTTAAAAAGGAAATATAATAAAGAAATACCTCCTGCGGCAATTGGTGTATATACATATTTTGCCTCAAAATTAGGAACAGGACTTAAACAACTTCTTGCAGGCGTTAGGAAATTCAAATTGAATCTTTTATCCCGTTCTGATATTGCGGCAATATCACAAAGAGCAATTGATGTATGTAAATTTTGGAATTTAGGGATCACTTCTCAAGAAGAATTAGACATTGAGCAAGTAAGAAAGGAAATCTATTCCGGAAATTATTAAAATTTCTCTTTTTTCTTATTTTTTTAATATAAAATAAGTTTATTTCGATATTTTTTGTATGGGATTATTAATTCAGATTAAATTAAAAAATTGTATATTTCGCCACCTTTTAAGCTATAAACGATAAGTATTCTTGCGAAAAAATGGTTTCGAATTTATCTCCCTTTATCTCTTTATTTTTCTTTATTTTTCTATTAGATTAAATCAATTTTTTCAAAAACATAATTTAAAGAGAAGTTCTAAAAAATTAAAAAGAGAAAATCTAATTCGTTAAAATAAAGTAAGTTATATGCAAATTATTTATAGACGATTAATATATCTATCCCTTTCCCATTTGCTTACATTTATTCGATATTTATCATTTTCTTCAAGCTTTGCATAATAGAAATTTTTAAAAGCTATTTCTCCCAAAACTTCTTTCATAAAATCAGATTCCCAGTACAATTGTAAGGCTTCGCTTAGACTTCCTGGTAGAGAGTTAATTCCTTCTTTTATTAAATCTTTAGTTGAAAAATGATAAACATTTTTGTCTGTCGGATTAGGAATTTCTATATCCTCAGAGAGCACTCCATATAAGCCAGACGCTAATAATACCGCAAATTGTAAATAGGGATTTCCCGCTGGATCGGGAGATCTAATTTCACATCGAGCGGCATTTGGATTTCCGTGAAAATCGGGAACTCTTATTAAAGGGGATCTATTTCTAAAACCCCATGCAACATATACAGGAGCTTCATAGCCGGGGACTAATCTTTTATATGAATTAGGCCAGCTGCTTAAAACTGCACACATTGCTTTTGCATGTTTTAATTGTCCTGCAATCCATTTTTTCATAGTAATTGATATATTATTTGGATCTGATTCATCATAAAATACATTTTTGCCATCTTTCCAGAGACTTTGATGACAATGCATTCCGGAACCATTTATTCCTGCAAAAGGTTTAGGCATAAAAGTCGCAATCATTCCGTTATGAGCAGCAACGGTTTTTATAATTGTTTTAATTGTAACTGTTTT
>CAZVTX010000028.1:0-18653 GCA_964629395.1 uncultured archaeon | reverse complement strand
TTCAGCTTTTTTCAATATTTCATCAATTTTTTTCCGATCTTCTTCGCTTAATTTGCTCATCGCCTCCATATTTTGTCGCATTAAATCCATCATTACATTTCTGGAAATGATTTGGTTCAAAACCGGCATAGCAATTCTCATCCTTCCCAACTCAAAATACATTGTTTTTGCAGTGTCTCTCATCTCTCTTAATTCCTCTTTAGTCATTCCTTCAGCCCCGACTCCAGGACAATCTACATCGACTACCGTAAAGTTTTTACCATCAAATTCAAGAGGATAGGTTCGGCAACTTAAAGGACGATTTTCGTAAACTAAACATTTTTTCTGATCTTTATTATAGAGCGGACATTTTTCATTTAAGAGATCTTCGATTGGTGTCGGCTTTAATGGATCTACATTTGTTCCTTCTTTTGGAGGGGCAAATGGTTTTAAAATAAGGTCAAAGCCGCCATCGGGTTTTTGATAAATATCTAAATAAGGTAAAAAATTAGCTACGACACCATTTTTAGCCCATAGTTCCAGATCCCAAAAAGTTATGGGAATAGGACCTCTCTCTAAACAGCATTTATCACATCGTGTACATTTAAAGGAAAATTTAGTTTTGGATTTCTCTTGCGCCTCATTTTTCTCGGCGCTTGATTCAGTTTGCTCTTTCTCTTTTTTCTTGTCTTTAGATTCATTTTCCGACATGGTTATTCGCTCCTTTTTTAATAAATAATTTAATATATTAAATACCTAAATTCATAAATCTCAGCTAGAAAAAAAGTTTTACGCTATAAAGAAAAATTATAGGTAATAAAATCATTTTTGAAATTATGGCAGAAAAAGATTTTAATATATTAAAACAGCTTACCGAAATTCAATCGTGTAGCGGAAATGAAGGTAAAATTCGTAAATATATCCTTCAATTAGTCGAAAAATATTGTGATAAAGTTGAGGTTGATACTCTGGGAAATCTGCATTGTTTTATAAATGGCAAAAAAGAAAAGGATGATGGTAAGTTAAAAATATTACTGGATGCTCATATGGATGAAATTGGTTTTATTGTGAGATATATTGATAAAAATGGATTTATAAGATTTTCTCAGATTGGGGGACAAAATGTACGCATTCTTCCGGGACAGATCGTTACAATTCATTCGAGTTCTGGAAATGAAATTATCGGTATAATAGGCGAAAAACCGATACATCTGATTGAACAGGAAGAAAAGAAGAAAGCCAGCAAAATAGAGGACCTTTTTATAGATATTGGAATGGAAAACAAGAAAGAAGTTGAAAAATTTGTATCAATAGGCGATTATATTACCTTAAAGCAAGAATGCACTAATTTTTATAATAAAAATAGATTTTTTTCTAAAGCATTCGATGATCGGGCGGGATGTTTTGTATTAATTAAATTAATAGAATCATTAGCTAAAGAAAAGGATAATTTAGATAAGGACCTGATTTTTCAATTTGCATCTCAGGAGGAAATAGGGGTAAGAGGTGCAACGGTCGGTGCATATAAAATTTCACCTGATTTAGCAATTATTGTAGAAGTTACGCATGCAATAGATTTTCCCGGAATAAATAAGGAGAAATTTCAGGATATAAAGTTGGGAAATGGACCAACAATTTCCGTTGGGCCAAACATTTCTCCGAAATTATCAAAAATACTTATTGACATTGCACAAGAAAAAAATATTCCTTTTGTCATTGAAGCGAGACCCCGACCCTTACCAAATGATGCCAGAATTATTCAAATAACAAAAAGCGGGATTCCATGTGCTGCCTTAGGGATTCCGTTAAGATACATGCATACAAATGTAGAAGTTATTGACTATAAAGATATCATATATACCATTGACCTTTTAAAAGAGTTTTTATTGGAAGATCTTGCAAAATTATTAGCGAATAATAAATAATTATTTCCTTTTTACTTTCTTAATATTTTGAAAAATCTAATTACATCTTTTTTTATGATTGTTTAAAACAATTGTATTACAATTTTAAATACATTTCAAGTTTATAACTAAATATAAAAATTTAATTAGAGCATTAAATATCGATATTTCAATGAAAAAAAATAAAAGAATTATTCTTATCATTATTTTAACAATAGTTTTAATTCAAGATTGTCTTATTTTATTCTCATGTTTAAACTCATTCAAACAAAATGCCCCAAATCTAAAAATAAAAACATCTAACCATAATAAAGTAAAAGAATTGAAGTTAAATATAAATGAGACAAATCCGTTTATAGATCCTAAAATATTTAATTATCTACAAAATAATAGTAGCCCAAAAAATGTTGAAATCCTCGTAGAAATTAAACAAGAACAATTTTCTTTTGCTCTTGATTATTTTAAAAATCTCTGTAATGAATCAAAAATAAAAATTCTTAATTCTACCTATTATAAAGGTATTTCTGTAATTATTACTAAAAAGACTTTAAAATACATAATTGAAAAACTCCCGTTATTCATAAAAAAAATAAAGATCCCCGAAAGCTCGAGCCCTACCATGAGATATGCAAATCGTCAACTCAGGATATTTCCCTATATTAGAAAAAACTATAAATTAAAGGGTGATGGAAATACTTCAATAGCTATTTTAGATTCCGGAGTTGACGGATCACATACGGCTTTTAAAAATAAAATTGTTTTTTGGAAAGATTTTTTTGGAACTTATAATACGCCAAAAGATTTTATTGGGCACGGAACAGCCGTTGCCAGTGTTGCTTCTGGCAATCCGTGGAATACCACTGATAATAAAGGAAGAACAATTATTTCAGAAAGAGAATTTTATTCTTGGCCCGCAAGTTCCCAATTATTCCCGAATCTTTCTAAAACATATAAGTATGTAACCCACTCGTTCAAAGTTGATTGTAACGGAAATATTACTATATACGGTAATTGGTTTGCAGAATCCGGTTCCTCAGTTACTATTATCTCATTTCGCTTAGTTAATGAAAGTGGAATAGCCGTAAAAGAAGTGAAAACTCCAAATAAAAATGATTTTTATCAATTGGATTATGAGATAAATAGTTTAAACTATGGGATATATTCTTTTGAATATACATTTAACGTGAGCGTATTAAGTAATATTGAATATGGAATAAATGTAACGATATATTTTCCAGAGAATATAACAGATCTTGATGATTTATATTCTGGAGTAGCTCCAAACTGTAAGATTGTTGCTCTTAGATGCGTAAGCGGAAGCAGTGATGAGGATGAAATTATTTCGGCATTAAATTGGGTTTTAAATCATAAAAAAGAATATAACATTACTGCTGTAGTAATGAGTTTTAAAATTAATAGTGATACGATAAGAAATTTAGCAAATAAACTCGTTGAAGCAGGAATTGTGGTTAGCTGTGCCGCGGGCAATGATGGAGGAGGTGCAAATTATGCGGGAAGCAGAGAAAATGCTCCCGGAAGTGCAACCAAAGTTATATCAGTAGGAGCAATTAATCAAAATTCATCTTTAACAGTTTATAGTTCGCAAGGAGGTTATGATCCAACTCATTCCGTGATAAAGCCCGATGTTCTCGCACCAGGAGGCGTTATAAATGATTATACTTATAAAAATTTGCCTATTATATGTACAGAATCAAATAATAATGAATATCTGGGCCCTTATACGCCTACAATTTATCAAAATATGACAGATGTTATAACAAATGATAGTATTGCGATGTCTGGAACATCTTTTTCTGCTCCAATTGTAGCAGGAGTCAGCCAATTGATAATTAACGCACTTGGTGGGCGATCTAATTGGAATTATACCGAACAAGAGGCACTTTTCGTTAAAAATTTAATTCTTTTAACAGCCACCGAATCTTATCCAAATAAAAGACTTCTAGATCCATCAAATTCTCCTACTTTAAATCGGGGAGGAAAAGATATCCAAGAGGGATACGGAAAAATAAATCCTGATGCCGCTTTAGATGCATTATTACAGCAGCCATTATCAATAAATTCAACTATTAGCGGTTATCTTTATTCAATTCCGTATAATAATGAGTCTAAACCATATTGTTGGGCCCGCCAAATTTATTTACCCCGTAATTTCTATAATATAACTTTAGAAGTTCCGAAAAATGCTGATTTTGATCTTTATATTTATAAATATTACGGTAATTCTTATGGAGAACCAATCATCGTAAAAAAAGCAACTACTGCAAAATTCGGAGGCAATGAATCTCTTATCGATTTTGCGCCTCCTAAAGATGGAAAATATTTTGTGGTAATTAAAGGAGTTAATGGATCTGGACAATTTAACTTATCTTTCTACAAATCTCCAACATATTTTGATAAAATTCCCCCAAAATGTAAGATAATTTATCCATTAAATAATTCTTTTTTAAATGAATCTGTCTTAATACGAGTTTGGGCAAATGATAGCTATTCAGGTATTAGAAATATAACTGTTGTTATTACAAGCCCTAAACGACAGGTATTATTTAATTTTTATAATCCAAACACTACAATATCGTTTTTCTGGAAATCGCAAAAAATTGATAATGGAATCTGTTCGATTTATGCCATTGCTTATGACGGCTTTAATAATTCTGCAATTTCAAATTATAGTTATATAATTATTTTTAATGATGATATTCCGCCCGTTATAAACTGGATTTCGCCCGAAGATAAAGCTACAATTATAGGTAAAATTTTAATCGAGGCGAAAATTGTAGATCAACACTCTAAATTGAAAAATGCCACAATCTATATTGAGACAACAAATAATTCTTATATTATAAATGTAGAAATTAAGAATGGACTTGTTCAATATGTCTGGATTCCTCGATTAGAAGATGATGGTACCTGTTTTATTAAAATTGGGGCATATGACAATAATTATAATGAAGGCTTTTCGGAAACAATTGTGGTTTTCCTCCGAAATAGGATGTTCCTTTATAATACGCTCCTTTCAGTAGCAATAATTACAATTATTGCTATGAGTTTTATGAATAAATATGTTAAAAAGCTACTTGCGAGTGAGGCGATTATAAGTTATTTACAGGATATAGCCGAATTCATGCGTAAACCAAGAAAAATAGAATTAAATAGGATAAATCCTTTAAATCTTCTCAACCTAAGCACTTTTATTAAATTGAAAATCGATGAAATGAGCAATTACATCAAATGTCATAATTATAATAAAGCTCTCCAAATATGTAATCAGTTATTAAATATTAAATTCCCCATAGCAAGGCGCCAAATGTCAAAAAATTTAGTACGCGTTTTGGAAGATATAAGAAATGAGATAATGAAAAATATAAATTAATTATGTTGATTAAAGTTATTGAATTATGTCAATAAAGAAAAAAGGCATTAGGCATTAGAATTGAAAGAGCCCGATAGAGTTCCGATAACGCCTTTAATGGATTATTATTATGCCGCAAATAATAATATATCTCCAAGAGATTTCGTTTTGGGCCCTTTTGAGTATGTCTTCACATTCAGGAACAGAACAGCAAATTATAGACAAGATCAAGGAATTAATTAAGGGATGTAAAGAAGGCGGCGGTTATATGATGGCTGAAGGCTGTGAAATTGCCCCTGATACTCCAATGAAAAATATGAAGGCTTGGATAAATGCCACTTTGAAGTATGGCACATATTAAATTCTAATTTTTAAAATCATAATATATTTTAAATCATATATATTTTACAAAATAATGATAATCAATAAACTAAAGATTACTGCCAATATATTATCTCTAACCTTTTTAATAGTAGCATTTTTATTTGGTTTGAATGCTTCACCCGGAACTAATGATAATAATCCTTTTATCTGGTTAATATACGTTTTTCTGTTAATTGCTCTTGAGTTTTTAGTAATAAAAGTTTTAAATTTAGGTAAAAAACCACTTGAGATAAGATATATTTTCTTAATTTGGTTGTATTTAATCTTAAATTTGATTTTTGTATTTGTAATTGGATATACAATCCCTATGATGGAAACTACTAATAAATATAATTTTGCAATTGTAATGATCCCGTTATTATGTATCCTAAATATAATTATTGTAGAGAGGTATGACTTTTTATTAAAGGGTAAAGAAAGAGAAATCAATACAGAAGAGATTGAAAAAGAGGTGCCTCTAGAGCCCCAAAAAATTAATAAACCTATTATTGAATTCGAAGGAAGGAGATATTATTTTTCGTTAAACTCATTAATTATTTTGGCAATAGGAACCCCGATTTTATCCTATTTAATTTATATTTTTTTTGATATTGAATTTAATCACTGGCTCCATGAAATTGTAGTAAAGCAAACTGTTTTTTTTCTTAATTTAATATTCAATATGGGAGCAAAAGCAGTTTATATTGGTGGAGGTACTTATCCATGGATGTTCCAAATCCCAGGAAGAGGAGGTATATATTTTGAGACTTTTTGCACAGGAGTTCAGGCTATAGCTGTATTTTGCGGGATAATTATATGCACGCCTCATTCACAAGATCCTATCGCTAAGAGTGATATTATATGGCGTAAAACGAAATCTCTAATTGTATCATCCGTAGTGTTTTATGTGGTAAATATTATCCGAATGTTAATCCAATTAGAACTTTATTATATAGGATATGAATGGGCGGATATACATTATTCTATAAGTGCAGCAAGCTCTTTTATTGCGGCAATTATTATTCTATTACTTCATAAATGGATTCCCGAGTTTATTATTTCAATAATTTATATAGGAACAGTCATTACACGCCCTATTAAAAGAAAACGTATTGAAAAGTTAAAGGAAATTATTAAAAATACAGGAAAGATCGATCTAAATTTATTAAGAAAAATTTTAAGATTTCCATTATTAAGTATGAAGGAATTTTCAGAAGATTTCTGTAAATCATTTGGATTGATTCAAAAAGGTGAAAAAGCAATAATTCCTGAAGAAAGAATGCAGGAAATTATTGATCAATTGGATATAAAGAAATTATTTAGAGAATGGTCGAATATTTTTAAAGAAAAATTAAGAAATAAACAAAAGTAAAATTGGTGATATAAAATTTTTGAATATAAAGCAGAACAAAAGATCGTAAAGATCGGTAATGTAAAAATAGGTGGAGATATTGGAGAAAATCCCACCGTATTGATTGGTTCTGTTTTTTATAAGAACCATAATGCCTTGATAGATGAAAAAACAGGTAAATTTAATAAATCAATAGTAGAGAAGGAAGTAAATGAATTCCTCGAAATAATTGAAGAAACAGGAATGAATGCAATTATAGACGTTGTAGGAAGTTATCCCGAAGCACTTTTTAAGGAATGTGAATATATTGCCGATTTAACAGATTACCCATTTTTAGTAGATGGATTAAATGATTCTAGCCGTATTCCCGCAATGGAAAAATTAAAGGAAGTCGGATTACTTGATCGGGCAATTCTTAACAGTATTGATGAGAATACAAATGAAGAAAGTATTTCTAAATTAAAAGAAATCGGTGTAAAAAATGCTGTTTTACTCACATTTGGAAATAAATATATTATGCCTAAGCAGAAATTAAAATTATTACGGGAAAAATTAATACCCGATGCTGAATCCGCATGTATAGAAAATTATATTGTAGATACAGCAGTTTTGGATTTGCCTTCAGTATCATTAACCGCATCTGCAGCATATCTAATTAAAAATGAATTCGGCTTGCCTGTAGGATTTGCACCATCGAATGCTATTTATGGATGGGAATTTGTTAAGAAATATGGAGAACCCGCAAGAGCAGGAGCTATTGCATCTATTATGACTTATGCTGTAAATGCAGGTTGCGATTTTATACTATTCGGTCCAATTAAATTTGCTAAAGAAGTTGTTCCTTCAATTGCTTTAATAGAAGGTATGAATAGTTATTACCGAAGACGAGTCTTACGTAAATCAATTTCCGAAAGAAATCCATTAAAATCAATATTCTAATATTTTTTTCAAGAAATATAACGTAATAACAAATCAGATGTATTTTCCAAAAATATAGGGATATTTTTTCTTATTTTCTCTTTTTCATTTTCATCTTTTAATAAAAATAGGAAGAATAGTTCATAATCAGACACTTTTGACCTTTTCAGTAAAATTATTGTATTGGATACTTTAAAAACAGCTTCTTCTTCCTTTAATTTCTTGAATTTTGAAAAGATTTTATATAAAAGTAAGAATTGGGGTGCTGTAACTTCAAAAATATTTTTAATATTTACATCCTTTATTTCTTCATCACTAAATTCCTCAAAATTAGTCAACTCTACTGCTTCTTGAGTATAATGATCTGCTAAAACTAAGCCATCAATACTTAAAAGAAGTGTAAGATAAGAACCTGCACTTGCAAAATAGTATTTTAAGTTTCTGTTGATTAAATCTCTATTTGGGCTCAATTTAGAAATTCCAGATGAAAACGCTCGCAATACACTAAAAATAGAGAAAATACTTGTTAAATAAATTTCTAAATTTCTATCATTTAAGATTTCCATCAAACGGTTTTTAACATAAGTGACATTCTCTTTCAATTCTTCTGAATCAATTAAATCCGGATCGGCTTTTGAAAAAATAAATATTATAGGGGTATATTGTTCAAAAGATTGTAATTTGTTATAAATTTGTTTAAAATAAGTAAAACTTTCTTCAAACCTTTCCTTATTTCTGATATCAATAAAATAAAAAAGTAAGTCCGCTTCATAGAGATATATCTGGGATTTATTTAAATATTTTTCACGTGAACCAATTTGGCCCCCTAAATCCCATAAAAAGATTGTGGCACCTAAAGCTTCGATTGATTTAATATTAACTCCACGTGTAGGAATGACCGACATTAATTTTGAATATTTTTTATTAACGGCTAATAAAAAACTCGTTTTTCCGCTTTCATCTAAACCTGCAAATAGAATTTTCATCTTTCGTTTAGAGCCTACAGGAGTATAAGGTTCCTTCTCAAATTTTATTAATTTTCTAAGAAAATCTTCAAAAAAAGATTCAATTAATTCCTTATTAGGATAACCATCTTTCACTTTTTCATTAAATTCTTTAAAAAAGTTTTGGATTAATGGAATTAAACGATTTATATTATTATATAAGAAACTTCTTTTATTTTCATCAACCAGAATTGATAATACCGAAGGAATTGGTCTTTCGGAAAAATTTACATTAAGATAATAAATGTAAGAAAGGGATGTTAATTTAAAATCTGGATATGGGATTATACCGTATTGTTCTTCATATTTATCATGAACTTCAGAGGATAAAACTTTATCTCCTATGAGTAAGCCCATATTTTTTATGGAGATTTGGATAAAATCACGATATGTTAATTTTAATTCTTCACACAACTCTGCCCTTGCTTGCTCTGCCTCTTCATCGTCAACACAAGCGGGAAATGTATATATGGGCTGGGGACCAAATTTATCGTATGCACTTAAGAGTATTCCCTTGATGGTTGACGATTTTAATAGCTCTTCCATTATTTAATTATATTTTCTCGTAAGATATATAATATTTTAGTAAAAAAAATTATTAATAGCTTTAGATTTGATAAATTAAATGTTAGAAAAAATCGCTGAAAGTATAAAGAATAATAAAAATATTCTTGAGAAAAAAGAAATAAACCCAATAGTAGAATATATTGATTCAAATTCCTATAAAAGTTCGAGAATTTATTCTTCAATTGGAGAAGATTCCGCTTCAATAATTAATGAAAATGATAAATTAACGTTAATTACTACGGATCGAATAAAGACGGAATTTATAGAAAATTTTCCATTTGGTGCAGGCTTCAGTTCGATATTAGTAGGAGTGGATGATATATATGCATGCGGAGGTACACCACTAGCAGCAACGATTATTGTATCGTTTAAAGAACAAAATATTGGTATGAAAATAATTGAGGGGATATGTGCGGGGTCAAATAAATTTAAGATTCCAATAATTAGAGGGCATACTAATACACGTGATTATTATGAATTAAGCTCAACTTTAATAGGAGAAATAAAAAAAGAGGATTATATTTCGGCAACTAACGCTAAAATTGGTGATTATATAATTCTTGCGGTGGATTTTGACGGAAAAGTGGGCAAGGCCAGTAATTTATATTGGGATACAACGACTTTTAAAGATACGGATACAATTATTAAAAAGAGAGAATCTATGAATGAAATAGCAAAGAGACATTTAGCAAATGCTTCAAAGGATATATCAAATGGAGGAATTTTCGGAACAATATTACAGTTAATCAAATATTCAAAAGTAGGTGCCAAGGTAAATATTAATCAAATAGAAATACCACCCTTATTGAAAAAATTAAATTATGATTTGAAAACTTATATTAAAATGTACTTAACAACTTCTTTTATAATAACAAGTCCGGAAGAAAATTGTCATAAAATTATTAATATTTTTAAGAAACATGGAATGACGGCAAATGTAATAGGTAAAATTATTAAATATGAAAATCTAATACAAATAAGTGATGGTTTAAATACTATTGACGCTTTAAAATTTTGACTTATGAATAATAAAATATCATTTATTTTATTGGCGGCAATCTTTATGCCTATTTTTTATTCGGTTTATATATATAATTTTAAAATTAGCCCAAATTATCAAATTAGAGATAATTTTATAATAAATTCTTGTGCAGATAAAAGTAATTTCAGTATATCAGCAGATCTACCTAAAATTATTTGGTTCGAGGCATATTTAAATATAAAAATATCATCTGAATTAGATGGTAAAATTAAATGTATATCTGTTGATTCTAAGGGCGGAAAGTACTTTTCAATTGAAGAGACCGTTATAAATATTAAAAAATCAGAATCAAAAACAATTCAAATGAAATTAAATCCTCATCTATCAACACTTCCGGGAAAATATCAATTTGGCTTAGTAATTTGGTATATTGAAAACGAAAATAATTCAGTTCAGATATATAGCAAAAATTTTGATACCATTCTCATAATGGGGCCATTATTTCTATATTGCAATTTAATTATATTTTCTACTGCTATATTAATAATACTTACGAAAAATCCAAGCGAGGAAGAAATTATTGCGGCACAAACGGGTTCTCAGCAAGGAATAATACCCGAACATAAGATTAAATGCCCTGAATGCGGGAAAATCATAGATGAGGGCCTAACATTTTGTCCTGAATGCGGAAATCGAATTCCAGAATTTTTAAGATTTGGTCCGGGTTCGTCTTCAGGAATATAATTAAATTATAAAAATAAGAGGTGAATAGATTATATGATAAATTTAGAGGTCAAATTACCCGATACCCCTGGTAGCTTAATTGAATTAATTAAACCAATTTCTGAAAATGGAGGGAATATTTTCGGTATTTTACATCATCATGATAAAAAAATCAATAATCTTATTCCGGTCAGTATAACATTTGAGATGAATGATGAATTAATGGATGCAAAATTAAATAATATTAAAAAAGAATTAATGGAAAAAAATATACAAATTGACAAGATAAATTTTAGTTCAGAAGCCAAGCATCTGACGGTTATTTTAACGGGACATGTTTTTGACACCGATGTTTTAGATACAATTAAACGTCTTGCAAGTAAAAAGATTAAGGTTTCAGAACTTCAGGCAAAATTCACGGATATTAAAGATATCAGCAATGTGAAGTTTAAACTTGAATTTCCTGAATCAATGTCTAAAGAGGTTTTACTTAAAGAATTAGAAGCAATATGCGAAGAAAAAAACCTATCTTTAATCAGGGAATAAGTTAAAAAATAAAAGTTAACCAAAGAAGTAAAGATAAGCCTTGAAGATTTAGTAAAAGTTCTGCTGTTATAAGAATCCATAGAATTAAATTAAATTTTAAGCCGAAATAAATTTTAAACTTTTTCTGTATATTCCAGAATGGTTTATCTTCAAATTTTCGATCTGATTTTCTATTTAGAATAAATTCTATGAAAGTAGTGATTCCCGCAATAGTTAACCCAATCAACATGGGAAGTAAGATTCCAATACTAAACGCAGAATATTTTGATCCGAAAAAATCTAATTGATTTAAATCAGCACTAATAAGATAAAATTCCCAAAAATAAATAAAAGAAATTAAAACCGCCGAAAATCCTATTAATCCTTTTCTATTAGGAGCTACAAATGTGGAACCAATTATTATCTCAGTCCCTAAAATGAAAGTTAGAATTATAGAAGCAAGATGTAAATAAATATTTTCATATCCGATAATTCCGAAAATGAGAATTTTTATATTAGTATCGATAAACATAAAGCTGAAAATTGTAAATAATATGAAAACAATCGATCTTAAACCGCGAATTAACCAGCAATTATAAGATTGATCGGGATTTGAAAATTTATCAAACCAAACATAACCGACTAAAATAGCACTCTGAATAAACCAAGCAATCATAATCGCCGTAATATTAGGAATCCAAAACATATTTAATTCACAAAATACATCCAATTATTTTATTAAAAGAACGATTTATTAATAATTTTAAGCAATAAAATGGTTTAATGGCGACTCCTGCCAACAAGGACCAAAAGGAATAATGCAACGGTCCCTAAACAAAATTGCATAGGGGGAGGAGGGCAAAATCAGAGCTTATAACTCTAACCAAAAGACAAAAATCCAGGGTTGTGGCAGGAGTCATTGTTGTTTTTTTTCCTCCTATGTGTCTTTATGTCTAAGATTAAATGTTTAAGAAACTATTTAAACCTTTAGCATTCAGAAATGCTTAATAAAACGGAAATCTGTTCATTCTTATTTCTTGGCTCTTAAATGTCTTTCTCTTTATTTCCTTATCAATAAGCCCTTCAATTCTGCATAAGAATTCATATTCATCTTTTAAACAGAGAGTTATCGCAGTTCCCTTTTTATTCATCCTTGAGGTTCTTCCGATTCTATGAACATATGTTTCGGTATATTGGGGGACATCATAATTTATTACATGAGTTATTCCTTCAATATCTAACCCTCTCGCAGCAACATCCGTTGCAATAAGAAAATTGATTTCTTTATTCCTATATTTTTCAATTACCTTTTCACGTTGAGCTTGAGAGAGATTTCCGGAGATTTTGCCAATTTTATAAGGAATTTTGGATTTTATTAATTGATTATAAAGCCAATCCGCAGTCTTTTTAGTATTTACAAAAACTAAAACTTTCTTAGGGTGCTCAATCCTTAAGATTTCTAAAAAACTCTTAAACTTATTATCATAATAATCTATTAAATAATAATATTGATCGGTATTGCGAACAACCAATTCATCCTTACTCAAATTTAAAAAAATAAATTTATTATTTGTAAAATCTTTCACCAATCTTCTTATATCTGCGTCTAATGTAGCAGAAAAAAGCATAAATTGATATTTAGTTTTTATTTGTCTTAAAATATATTTAATATCGGGAGAAAAACCCATATCCCATAATCGATCTGCCTCATCTAACACGACAAATCTGGTATTATTAAATTTAAGGTTTTTACGTTTATATAAATCAATAATTCTCCCGGGTGTTCCTACTATTATATGAACTCCTTCATTTAATTTTTCAATTTGATTACTTATTGAAACACCGCCATATATTGTTAAGGAACGCAATTTAGGAATTCTTAAATCCAAAATTACATCTTCTACTTGTTTAGCAAGTTCCCTTGTTGGAACTAATATCAGCGCTTCATTTCTATTATATGATAAGCGCTCAATTATCGGTAATAAATAAGCTAATGTTTTACCGGTACCCGTTTTGGATTGAGCCATAACATTATGACCCTTTAAAAGTAAAGGAATCGCTTCCTTTTGAACGGGTGTTGGCTTTGAAAAACCAAGATTATTACGTAAAACATTAATTATTTCGTCTTTCAGTCCTAATTCTTTAAAATTCAAAAAAAATTCACAATTTTACTCGATTTTTTCTCATATTTCAATTAAAATAAATTATTATTAGTTAATAACTTTATTCCTTTTATTTTAAAGTGAAATCTATAAAATAATAAAAATTATATTTAAGTATGAATCAGCAATTAATCAAAATCATTGATTCTTTTGCCGAAAGAATTGAGGAGACTTTTGGTCTAAATAAAGCAACTTTAATTCATGGTAGTTTACATGTATGGCGTAAAAATTTAGACCCCAATATCTCAAATATAAAAAAAGAATTTCAAAAAGAAGCAATTTCGATTTTAAAAAAAATTATCGGATTGAATAAGTCAGAAGCTAAGGCTATTGTTAAAGAATTTTTAGATGAAATATTTTAAAATATTAGAAAGAAAATTTTATTATATTTATGATAAATTTGCTTTTATTTCGTAATAATCAACAATGTCCTTTTCAGCTGTTTTTGTAGTAATTTCCATTTTATCATTTTTAATAGATATGATCGTATATGTAGGACCCATTACAAATTTTTCGGTATATTTAGTTGGTCTAAAGAAGTTTGAGCCGAATTGTTGGCCGCCTCCCCCTCCAAGACAAATATAAGTATGCTCGTTATATTGAAATCTCTCATAATGATGATGATGCCCGTATAAAACAAGAGAAATATTATATTTTTCTACAATTGGAGTAATTCGATTAATAAGAATATCATTATTTTCTTCAGCACTAAAGACTTGTCTGTGAAAAATAAGGATACGAAAAGCTTTGTCTTGCCCTTTTGCTAGCGTTTTATTTAACCAGCGGTCGTGTTTTATATTTCTTGGATTATTAGGATCCTCATCGCCTGTTTTTGAAATTTCACTTATAATAAATTGCGTATTTGACCAATTAAATGAATAATATAACGTTTTATTATTTTCTCCATAAGGAAATCCGAAATATTTTATATAATAATGCTTTTCATTCTTAGGATCATCTTCAGGATAATAACCATCATGATTTCCTATACACGGAACCATAGGAGTATCTTTTGTATACACTGCCGCTTCATAAAAAAATTGATTCCAATCGGGTTTATAATCCCAATTCTGGCATAAATCCCCTGCAATTGCAACAAATTTTAGATCTTTTTCGGATGTAATCGCCTGACAAATTCGATTATGCCAACCTATTCCGAAAAATTGTTGAGAATCAGAATAAATCGCAAACTTAAATTCTGTATTTGTATTATTTGGAGCAGTTTCAAAAGAATTAATATTACTCCAATCGTCATCCTTATCGGAATATTTTCCAACCTTATAATAATATTTTGTAGAAGGTTTAAGTCCTGATAAAACAACACGATGAATTTTAACTTCTTCATCAATGCTAATTTTCATATTAAGATTATTTTTAGAAGTACCGTAAAAAACAATTGATTTTTGTTTGCTTTCCGTTTCCCATGTAATTATAACTTCAGTCCTCGGATCTCTGCCGCTCCATTGAACAAAAGGCTCTTTTCTGTCGGGAAAGGAGAGCTGATATAGACACATAATCCCTAAAAATACAAAAATAGGACTCAAAATTAGGAATGTTAAAGAAATCTTTTTTAGAGCGATAAAAATCTTTTTTTTTGTAACTACATCTCTTATTTTAATAGATTCGGGCATAATCAATATTAGAGCGACAATCGAAATAAATACATTAAAGATATTTTTATCAAAGTTTTATAAATTTAAAAAATTTATATTTTTAAGAATATCAATGTCATATTGCTTTAAAAAACCCTAATTAGTGTTTAAAGTGCCGGTCAGAATTGCATTAATAGGAATGGGAAACGTAGGAAGGAGCTTTTTGGATTTATTAGTGAAAAAAAGAGAGAAATTAAGAAATAGATTTAATTTAAGCCCTAAAATAATTGGAATTTTTGAATATGATGGCGCCTTAATAAAGGATGATGGAATAGATTTAGAAGAATTATTTGCAAAAGGAAAAAATTTTAGAGAATTACCTTATTGGAATCAAAATATTACAGCTAAAGATAAGCTGTCAGATTTAGGCTTAGATGTATGCATTGAGACCACGCCTACTAATCATGAAACAGGTGAGCCTGCCGTTACTCACATATTAACTGCCCTAAATAATGGAATCAATGTCATTGCATCTAATAAAGGACCATTTTATTTGAGGCATAAGGAAATTAAAGAATTGGCAGAAAAAAAAGGATGTATCGTAAGATATGAAGCTACAGTCGCTAGCTGTGTTCCGATCCTAGCCGCAAAAGATGATTTAATCGGAAATGACATAATTAGTATAAAAGCGATCTTAAACGGAACATGCAATTATATTTTAAGCAGGATGACTTCAGAGGGAATATCTTTCTCTATAGCACTTAAGGAAGCTCAAGAGCTTGGTTATGCAGAGACAGATCCTACTCTTGATATAGAAGGTTATGATGCTGCGGGAAAATTGGTAATTTTAGCCAATGAATTTTTTGGTTGGACGAAATCAATAAAGGATGTTAAAATTAAAGGAATTACACATATTACACCTCAAGCAATTGAGCTGGCAAAAGCAGACGGATTTGTTATAAAACATTTAGCAATAGTGGAAGATGGTCATTTAATAGTAGAACCAAGATTAATTGATAGACTTTCTCCACTAAATATCGGAGGAACTTTAAATGTAATTGAAATTCAAACGAGATATGCAGGACCTATGATTTTCATGGGTAGAGGCGCAGGAGGTTATGAAGCTGCATCAGCTTTATTAAATGATTTAATTTATATCGTAAGAAACAAAAAAATTAGTTAAGTGGTGTAATCTATAAATGAATTTCGATTTTAAAAGAGATTGTAAAGGAGTAGTATCTATTATTGGCGGTTATGAAAGTGATAAAGATACACTCGCTAAAGCAGAAGAGATTGGGAGATTGCTCGCAGAAAATAATTATGTAATATCATGTGGGGGTCTAGCAGGCGTTATGGAGGCCGTATGTAAAGGTGCAAAAAGTGCAAATGGTCTAACAATTGGAATCATTCCTTATAAAGAAAAAAGCCCTGCTAATCCCTATGTCGATATAGTAATTCCCGTTCCATTTTCTCAGGCAAGAAATATTGTAGTGGTTCTCAGCGGTGATGTAGTTGTGGCAATTGGCGGTAAGGCAGGAACCCTCTCAGAATTATGCTTTTCATGGATTTATGGAAAACCCATAATTGCTCTTACGGGTATAGACGGCTGGTCAGATAAACTTGCAGGACAAAAAATTGACAATAGACGACCTGATTTTATTATTCCGGCAAAATCTCCCTTAGAAGTATTAGATAAAGTCAATGAACTTTTTAAATCCAAAAAATTTCGCTATAGAATGAATGCTTCCGAAATTTAATTATTGGAAAATGTGTTATTATGAAAGAGATTAAGGATAGAGATTTATCTGAAGTAAATTCTTTTTGGTTTAAACGATTTATCTTAATTTTTCTTATAGCAACAATATTAGGCGTGATTTGCGGCTTTTTTATGGTTCTTTTCAATTATACAATTATCTTTTTTCAATTAGGATTTTCTTATATTCCTTATTTTATTGGTCCCATGATTGCAGGAATTCTAACGGGATTATTGGTCAAAGTGACTAAGATCGATAGAATTTTAGGAACAGGTGCTGCCGAATTCGTATCACAGATTAATTTAGATGAAGAACATTTACGAAGAGAACCAATACTATTTGGTAAATTTTTAACTACATCATGGACCTATAGTTCCGGAATGGTCTGCGGTAGAGAAGGGCCAGGTCTACTGATAGGTGCCAATTTAGGTCATATATTAGCAAAAAGGTTAAATATACAAGATTTAAATGATAAGGATTTTTATTTTATTGGAGCAAGTGCTTGCACAAGTGCAATATTAAAAATTCCTATAAGCGGGGCATTATTTTGTGCGGAATTGCCTTATAACGATTATATTAGATATCGATCGCTTATTCCCTCTATAATTGCATCATTTATAGCGTATTTAATATTCTGTTCCTTTTTCGATTTTCATCCGCTTATAAGGGTTGATTTACCGCATATTAATCCCGATGAAATAAGTTATTTACTCCTTTTCCCCTTATTAATTACTTTCGGAATAATTTCCGGAATTTTTGTAAGGATTTTTGTTATAATACTGCAACTTTTTATGAAACATTCTGAAAAATTTTTCCAAAATTATTCTAAAAAATGGTTATTACCGATATCGGGTGCATTAGGATATTGTATTTTTCTTTTAGTTGTAATACCCTTCATCGACAATAATTTTAGAAATGCTCTAATAGGACCGAGTGCTTCTTTTATATCATTTTTAGCAATGAGTATTAAAGAATTCAATTGGGAAATTTTACTTATAATATTAATTCTTTTTTTAACCACAATATTCTTTTCTATAGGGACATTAAATAGTGCCGGAATTATTATGCCGTTAATGATTTTGGGTGCATTAATAGGTGCAGTTTTTGGAGTAATCTTTTATCCGGAAAATCCAGAATTATTTGTATTAATAGGTATTGCAGCTGTATTAGGTGCATCTATAAATAATCCAATTACTGCAATTATAATATTAATCGAAATGACGTGGGTTCCATTCTTATTTGTACCTGCAGCAATATCAACCGTTATTGCATATATCGTTAGCGGATCTAATGCTATTATTCCGGGACAGCGTTTTATAAAAGAAATTGATTAAATTATTTTTTAAATTCTATTTAATAAACGATAAATCCATAAAATATTTTTAGAAAAGAATGCTTCTTTTTATATAATGGTTAAAATAAGTGGTGGAGACGGATCTTCGCTTGAAAAAGCGATTAT
>CAZVTX010000027.1:0-18771 GCA_964629395.1 uncultured archaeon | reverse complement strand
TTGTTATATCTTATTATAATTTTCTAAATTAATTAAATTTAGAATGAAATTTTTAACCGATGCAATGCTCGGAAAGCTCACAAGAATTCTGCGAATCTTCGGTTATGATACTATTTATGCAGAAGATATTGGACACTCCGTTTCTGATGAAAATTTATTAGAGTATGCCGTTAAAAATGATAGAATTATTATTACGAAAGATTATCCTTTTTTTAAAAAAGCGGGTAAAGATAGATGTGTTTATCTTTCGGGAAAAGGAGTATATAATTATTTAAAACAATTAAAAAAAGCTTTAAGATTAAATTATAATTTTAATATAAATAATGCCCGTTGTTCAATTTGCAATTCACCTTTAAAACGTCAAAGAGATAAAAATATTATTGAAAAACAGGTAAAACCTGAAACTCTTAAACATTTTACAAAATTTTATCAATGTACAAATTCAAAATGCGGAAAAATTTATTGGAAAGGTACGCATATAGATGATATTCTTGAAAAACTTAAAAAAGTGCAAAATTCTGAGGATCAATTAAATAATAATAAATAATATATATTTTCAAAAATTTCTAAAAATAATTTTATTTGCGGCCCACATGAGAATATGAAGTTTATGCGAACTCTAAAATTTACCTTTATATTTATTATAATATTTTTCGCTCAAATTTACAGTTTTAAGCCAGTTTCCGGATATGATAAATGGGAATATTCAATGATTAAAAAATTTGAGAGAAATATTAATTTATTTGATAGATTTAATGCAACTAGCGGTTTTAAGATTCGTAAAAGTATTTTTCTTAATACCAGCCGTTTTAGTGATGGATTTTATGCTCAATCCGTCAGAATTTATTTAGGAGATAAGGTTAATGATGATGTTCTCATAAACTCACTTGATAAAATTATAAATTATGAGGATTGTATGGATTTTCAGATGAACGGATATTTACGAATGCTATATCTTAATTTAAAAACGGACGTCTTGAGTAATGATGTAAAAGATAAAATAATTAACGCATTAGGGCATGGAAAATATTGGTATACCGAGCCTACAACATGTCAGGCAATCTTTTTTACAGAAAATCACCAGATTTTATATCATGCTGCAGAATTATTGGTTGGACAATTATTTCCTAATGATACATTTACAAATTCTGGAATGACGGGAAAGGAACATGTTAATCATGCAATCCCTCTAATTGAAAGATGGCTAGATTGGCGGGCACAATTAGGTTTTACAGAATGGAATTCAAATACTTATCTTGCCGAAGATATTGCAGCATTAGTAAATATTGTTGATTTTTGTACTAATGAAGAATTAGTATATAAAGCGGCTATGATTTTAGATTTAATTGCATTTGGGTTTGCTTGTAATTTTTATAAAGGGCGCTATGCTACTGCAATGGGAAGATGTTATGATAGTTCACGTGTTTTTAATTCAAGAGATAGCATAGGAGAAGCAGCATGGATCATGTTAGGAATTGGAGAGCATAGTCTATATGAAGCAAGTAATATGGCTGCCGTGGCACTTGCAACCAGTGATAATTATGCTCCACCTCCAATCTTAGAAGATATTGCCAAAAATGCCAGCAAATTTTTTGAGCATTATGAAAGACATAGTATTTATTTAAAAGAAGGGCCTAAATACGGTATAGGTTATGAAGGGGATGACTTAATGTATTGGTGGTCTATGGCGGCAATGTTAGCTCCCCAAACTATTGAAGGAACAATAGATTTAATTGATAAATATAATATAGATCCTTGGACCGTTGCAGGACCTCAAGAATTACTTGATTTTATGAAAATTTCTGCATTTTTCCACGGTAAATCGTTAAGTGAATATAGCGAATCTGTTTCATTATTGACCAGAGGAGTTGCTTATGAAACTGCGAATATTTATACTTATCGAACTCCTTATTTCCAACTTTCGGGAGTTCAAGACCATATGAAAGGAATGAATGGTGTTCAAGAACTTATTTGGCAAGCAAGCTTAGATGATGAAGCTTATGTTTTTACAAATTCTCCAGGAGGCTTAACCAAAGATTTTGAACAATTCTTTATGGGAGGCTGGAAGCCCCGGGCCACTTTTTATAAAAATGTTGGTATAATTCAATATGATCGCGAAACCCTTCCTTTGGAGATAGAATTATTCTTACTTATTTTAACGACATTTACAGAAAACAAGCCAATTACACATGCCTATTTTCCTAAATATGCATTCGATGATGTAAAAACTGTAGGGAAATGGATATTCGGTGAAAAAAATGGAGGATATATTGCTTTTTATTCATATGAGCCTGCATATTGGATTTCTGATTATGAACTAAGATCTAACGGCTATAAAAATGTATATATCGTAGAATTGGGCTCCAAACTCGAATATGATTCTTTTGATGATTTTATTTCCGAAATTTCTGATGCCAATGTTAAAATAAAACCCGAACCAATTGGATATAATATTATATATAAATCTCCTTCTCAAGGAGAAGTTAAAGTTAGCTGGAATAGTCCATTTTATGTAAATGGAAAACAAATTAATTTAGGTGATTATGACAGGTTTAATAATCAATACTGCCATCAGAAATTCGGAACGAAAATAACCTTAATTCAATTTAATAATCAAACGTTGTTATTAAATTTTGAAAATGCTACGAGGTTATATCAAAATTCTTAAAAAAAATTTAAAAGATATACATGAAAGTAATAGATTTATTAAAAGCTTGGAAAGATACCATAAAAGAGCGTCTGCAACCTATTAGACCTGCTATTAAAGGAGCAATAGTCGTATTCTTAGGGATCTATTTAAGTAGATATGGATTTGGTATAGGATTTTTAACATACAATATTATATTTGGAATAATATCCTATTTTCTAATTTCACTTGCAGCTCTATTATTGATTAAAAATTTTAATCAATATCTCAATTTGAAGTTTAAAATTTCTGTTAGCTTTCTCAATTTAATGGGTTTTGGATTTCTTATAATATATCACCTATTATTTTACTCCAATATTTTTGCATTAATTTTCCTATTATGTTATTTTGGCTTAATTCACATTATATTATTTCTTGCAAGGAAAAAAAGAGACAATCAAAATTATATTTTTTCAATTAATTCTTTTATTTTTTCCTTAGGAATCATATACGGGGCTTTATTAAATTCAATAAATATTCCGGTATATATTATATTCTTTTTTATTGTATTAACGGCGGAACAATTTGTAAGAGAATTAACTAAAGATTTAAATGCAAAATATGTTCAAAATAGATTAAACATAAAGAGATTTTCGGTAAAGAAAGTTTTAACTCAAGAAAAAAAAATCCGTGATTTTTATGTTATTGCTTCCTTTCAAATTATTGCAATAATTTTTTCAATACTTCCGCCTCTTTATGGAATTTATAATCCCATTTTTTATCTTTATGCGATGGTTCCTGCTATTATATTTTTAGCCCTGAGCTTATTTTTTACGGTGAAATACATTTTAACTAATAATTATTACGGGATAATAAATTCCTTTATAAAATGGAGTATTATTTTCTCTTTAATCTCGTTAATATATGCAAGTTAACAAAAAATTACAAAAAATTAACTTTATTCTTTTTTTGCAAAATGTTTTGCCTTTATATCGTTAAATCGTGCCTTTATTTTCTCGGCAAATTCCGTAGCACCTGCTTTTGTATACATTGAATAAGCTTGACTTAAAAGTTCAAGGCATTTTTTATATTCTTTATTCATATAGTGATTTTGGGATAATTCTACGAGATAATCTCCTTTTTTTTTATAAAATTCGTTCCATTGTGCAGAAGTATCTATATTCTGTCCCATATTTTTTCATTCATTAAAATTAATTTATTATATTATAATATGAAATTCTTAATAAAAAACATATCTAATTAAAAATTTACAAAAATTTTTTAGCTATATTAAATCTAATGCTTGTTTTCTAAAATCTTCCATATCTATTACGATATTTTTTAGTCGTGATTCTTCAGCGGCAAATGCCATTAGATGACTTTCTAAAGAATTCATGGCATTAGTAAGAGGTTGTTCTTTACGCTCTATTACTGATTTTATAAAAGCATCAATTAATCTCATATCGCCTCCGCCATGTCCTATATTCTTAAGAGATAATTTTTGTTTATATATTATTTTACTTAAACCTGAAAAATGGTCTTTTATCGTAATCTGTTCTCCACTAGCATTAAATTTTCCCGTTAAAGTTGCTTTTGTTCCGTCAATCCTTAACGTTCGACCCTCTTCATCGCTGAATCCATGCATTGTAAGATTAGCTGTTACACCATTTTCAAATTCAATTAATACCATTTGATGATCTACAACGTCATTATCGCATTTATAAACACATCTACCATATGGACTTGTCTTTAAAAGCTCCATTTTAAATTCATCGGAATAATCTTCTGGATGATCTTCATAAAGAACATCTACCGGCCAATCTCTCCAATATCTGAGTCTTTTTAATGGCGGGATTAATTTAGCGAAAAATTCTAATGATTTTTTGCGATATTTTCGCCAATTCATGAACCATTTATAAATCCTTCTTTCTCCTTTGTTTGCTATTTGCCATGCGAGCTCAAGATCAATATATATTCTTGGAGCGTAATATAAGCATTTATTTTCAATTGGACATCCTTCAACACAGTATTTAGGCGCTCCTTTTGGAGCATTCTCCTCCTTAAAATGAAAAAGATTTCCTATTGATGATATTTTTTTAGGTAAAGCGCCGACCATCCAGTAAATAAGATCCAAATCATGGCAACATTTTGCTAAAATCATAGGAGAAGAGCTTTCAACATTCCTCCAATTACCTCTAACAAAACTATGAGCCATATGATACCAGCTTACGTTCTCACGATGAGTTATATTTACAATATCTCCTAAAACCCCGCTTTTAATAACATCATGAATTTTAGAAAAGAACTCCGTATATCTTAAAACATGTCCTACACCTAATATTCTTCCCGTATCCTCTACTTTTTTAACAATTTCAACACATTCCTTAAGATTATGGGCAATAGGTTTCTCTAACAAGACATCATATCCTTTCTCCAAAGCTGTTATTGCTGGCTTGGTATGCATTTGATCCTGTGTGCATATGACCGCTATATCTGCGAATTTTTCCTTGGCTAAAAGATCTTCCCATGTATTAAAGCAAAATTTTTCCGAAATCTTATGCATTTTAGCAAATCTCTCACGACGCATCTTTATCGGTTCTGCAACGGCAATAAATTTTAACTTGTCCCTATTTTTTAGAGCATAACGACCATAAGTCATAGTTCCGCGGTCTCCCGCTCCTATTAAAATAGCGGTTAAAGGATTCTCCTTTTTATCACTCATTTTATTCACTTTTTTAACTATTATTATTCTCTAAAATTAAGGGGATCTTACCTTGACCAATTAAATGGTCTACTAATACTATAGCCGTCATGGCTTCGACCACTACTACTGCCCTTGGAACAATACAAGGATCATGTCTGCCTTCTAGCTCGATTGAGACATTTTCTTTTGTTTTGATATTTACTGTTTGCTGTTTTTTCCCTATTGTTGCTGTGGGCTTTATAACTACATTAAATTCAATAGGCATTCCCGTTGATATACCACCAATAATCCCTCCAGCATCATTTTTTAAAGTTTTAATTTTACCCTTCTCAATATACCAAGGGTCATTATGCTGAGATCCAAGCATTGTTGCAGCTTTAAATCCGGTACCGAATTCAATACCCTTAATTGCGGGAATTGAAAAAATCGCATGACTTATAGTTGATTCAAGACTATCAAAGACGGGATCTCCTATTCCTTCGGGCATATTTAATACAACACATTTAATGATGCCCCCTATAGAATCATTTTCTTTTTTTACCTTTTCTATTAAATTTTCCATCTCATTTGCTTTTTCGGGATTTAAAGCCCTGACCTTATTGTTCTCCCTTAATTTTCTCAAGTTTTCGAGAGGAATCTCTTTATAATCCGAATTATCTTCAATATCTCCTATTCTTTTTGTGTAAGCAAATATTTGTATCCCGAGTTTATTTAATAATAGTTTTGCAATTGCTCCTGCAATAACAAATCCCGCCGTAATTCGGCCTGAAAATCGCCCCGAACCACGATAATCTGCATAACCGCCATATCTCTTTAGGGCAGAATAATCTACTTGGGATGGTCTTAAAATATCCTTATATTTTTCATATTTTGAAGAATCTATATCCCTATTTTCAATAATAAAACATAAAGGCGCTCCAGTTGTTTTACTATTGAATATTCCCGAATAATTAATCGCTTTATCCAATTCTTTCCTTGAGGTTGTTAATTCAGATTGTCCAGGACGTCTTTTATTCAATTCAGATTGTATAAAATCAAAATCTATCTCTAAACCCGCCGGACATCCATCAATTATTATACCAATTACTTTTCCGTGGCTTTCTCCAAAAGATGTTATTTTGAAATAATGTCCAAAAGAATTTCCGGGCAAAATATCACAAATTCAATATAATTTAAATTAATATTTATCTCTATTATAATTAATATTTTATTTATCAAAGCATAATAACCTACAATGAATTTATTCATAAAGCCTACAAAAAAATTAGAAGGCGAAATTGTAGCTCCTGGCTCAAAAAGCTATTCCCATAGAACATTTATAGCTGCAAGTCTGGCAAATGGAATATCTATTATTAAAAATGCTCTCACCGAAGGAGATGTTGGCATAACAATAAATATATTAAAAAAGCTTAATGTTAAAATTATAAAAAGAAATGATAACTCTTATATCGTTGAAAGAACCAAAAATTCTTTTAAAACCACCGCAAAACCATTGAATTGCGGAAATTCAGGAACTTCTATTAGAATTTTCAGTGCATTAAGTTTAATCGTAAAGGATGGCTTGATTTTTGAGGGTGAGTTTATTAAGAAAAATCGTCCTATATTACCTCTTTTGGAAGCTTTAAAAAAATTAGGCGCCGAATATAAAATTGAAGAAAATAAAATTTCTATTAAACGAGTAGGAGAAATTTGTAATAAAATAAAAATTCGAGGTGATATCAGTTCTCAATTCATAACTGCTCTACTTTTTGTAGCACCTTTACTCAAATGCACCAATACTAATCAAATAATAATTGAATTAACAACACCTTTAGTCTCTTATCCTTATATAAGAATTACATTAGATATACTAAAAGCATTTGGAATTAATATTTATGAGAATTTAGATGAAAAGAAAAGTGGAACTTATATAATCTATTGTCCTCAATCATATAGACCTCAAGTATATGAAATACCCGGAGATTTTTCTTCGGCAGCCTTTGTAATCGCCGCAACCGTTTTGATGGAACAAGATTCAAAAGTTATTATTAAAAATTTAGATTATAAAAATCCGCAGGGAGATAAAGAATTTATTGATATTCTAAAGAAAATGGGTGCAAATATTAAAATCTTAGAAAATCAAAAAGCAATTGAGATTATAGGGAATATTAAAAAATTTCCTTTAAAAGGTATTGAAGTGGATTGCAATAATATTCCCGATCTTTTTCCAATATTAGCTGTAATGGGCGCATATTCAAAAGGAAAAATGGTATTATATAATGCAGAAAATTTAAGGAGAAAAGAAAGTGATAGAATTGCCGTTATGGCGAGAGAATTGAAAAAAATGGGTGTTAAAGTTGAAGAAGGAAGGGATAAATTGATTATATATCACTGTGATTTGCTTAATATTAGTGATGAGATTAATCATGAACAAGATCATAGGATTGCCATGGCGTTAACAATAGCAATTTTAGCCTCTAATTCTATATATAATATCCAAAATATTGAAATAGTGAAAGATTCATATCCTTCATTTATAGAGGATCTTAAAAAATTAGGTGCTAATATAGAAATTAATTAGAATAATAATGATTAATTTAGATTAAGAAAAAATATTTATCTGAAAGACTTTTGCCTTCGGGCTCTGGCTTTTTTACCTCCGAATTTTTTAGGCTCCGTCCTTCGTGAATCACCGCTTAGAAGAGAATTATCATATTCTCGGAAATTTTTCTCAATAGTCTTTGTCCCTATAAATTGATTTATTGCTTTTGCAATTGCTATGCGTACGGCGTCAGTCTGACCCATTTTTCCACCGCCCTTTACCTTTACCTTAATGTCGCATTTTTCTAATTTTGGATGATTTGCGATTTCTAAAACTTCCTGAATCCTTAATCTGGCGAGCTCGGGTTCATACAAATGTAAAGGAACATTATTAATTTTTATTTGTCCCTTCCCCGGATGCTTTAATACCGCTCTGGCAATTGCAGTTTTTCTTTTTCCTGAAGTTTGAATTACTTTTGTAGCCATTTATTACGCCTCAATTTCTTTTTTATTCCAACCTATTCTTTCACACAAATTTTCTAAAGTAATATATCTATTATAATAGGATAATCTTGATTTATCACAATTATATATTTCAAGAGGGATTAATTTTTGATATCTATTCTTAAATCGTTCAGGAATATCTGAAATATAAACATGAACTCTCTTTAAAGCTTCTTTTCCTCTAATTTTTTTACGGGGCAACATCTGTTTAATAACCCGCCTCATAAAAGTATCAGGTCTTCTCTTCCAAAAAGGTCCTCGAGTAGGATTTGTTGCCGTAGATATATTTAATTTTGCTAAATAATGTTCATGAATATTTCGTTTTTTACCGCTAATAATTGCATCTTTAGCATTTATAATTACAATTTTTTCGCCCAATAATGCTCTTTTTGCAACTTGACTGCATAATCTACCAAGAATTTTGTCTTTTGCATCTACCAGATAATATTCCTGCATTTTAACCACTTATTTATATTTTTCAATAAAATATTTTTACATTACTACCTTTAGGATTCTGTTCTAATAATTGAGATATACTAATTAATTTACTTCCGGATGCTTCAATTTTTTTTCTGGCGGAAGCGGAACAGTTTAAACAAGCAATTGTTATTTTATGATCTAATTCACCAATCCCCAGAACTTTTCCCGGTACTACTATTACATCTCCCTCTTTTGTCTTTTTATTAATTCGGTATAAATTTGCTTCTACTCTGTTCTTTCTGGGGCCAGCAAGTTTTTTGGATACTTTCTTCCATATCCTCTTTTTAGTTTTCCACAGATCTCTTATTAATTTACGGGTATAATAATTACTTGGTCCGGTGATTCTATGCGACATAATTTATCTAAACTCTACTTTTACTTAGTTCTTAAAATTCTATATAATTTAATAATTTTTTGATATATCGTTTTAAATCTTTATTTCTTCCAATTTGCTTGTAAATTCATCTATTTTTTCAAGAAAGATCTCAAATGTTTTCTTTATTAGAACATCAAAAGGTAAAACACCATCACTTTCTATAGAAAATATATATGTATTTTCTTTCCAACTGGTTTTTATTGCATTTTCAGGACAATTGTCTTCGCAAGATCTACATAAATTGCATACTTTCCAATAATCATCTATTAATTGGGCAATTCCTATTTTTTCATCAAAATTAATTATCTTTTTGGGGCACATTCTTGCGGCAATACATTTATCAGAGCAATTATTACATTTATTATTATTAATCTCCACAATGGGATAATATCTATAAAAGACATTTGATACCGCTTGCCAACGGGCATGATCTTTAGCTCTTCCTAAAATTGCATAGGCTTCAAAAATAATTTGCTTCTCCTTATCTATTTTAATAATTGGAATATTTGGATCTACAGGAACGACTTTAGGGTCATTAGATTTTAAATCTCCTGAATATATAATTATTGGGGAATTTGTATTATTAGTTACCTCACATGTAAAGGAGACCTGACACAGAGGACAACCTGAACCTCCGCATTCACAATCGCTTGGAAATCTATAAACATCTAAATCAGTTTTTAATGGGATTAACCCTAAACGATGTGCTAATATCTCATCATAAAGAGGGCTATCATTTTTTAATATAATAACCTCATCAATAGCCATAACGGGAATCTCGGTAAGAATAATTCTTCTAATGGCATTTGCCATCTCTATTGAAATTCCCTCAATTATAAAAACTAAATTATGTTCGGTTTTTTCAAGAACTTCAATATTCATAATTCAAAGATTCACTTAATTTATTATAAAAAGTGGATATATTTTTAAATATTTTATATAAGTTAAGTTTTTCTAATTTTAATAGAATTTTATATATTCATATGCCTTATTAGGATTTTGAAAACAATATTGTACCTCTTGGAAATTCTTGCGAAATTCTGCAACTTCTTGGGCAACTTGTTTGGGATCTTTTTGATCTATTATTAATTTCTTAAAAAATTCTGCAATTTCCACCATTTCACTTTTTCCCATACCTAATCTGGTGACTTCAGCAGTTCCTAATCTTAAACCTCCTGGATTCATATAATGGCGTCCCATTCTAATATCCCATGGTAATAAATTTCGGTTAATTATAATATTTGCTGATTCTAATAATCGTTCAATATCCCCTCCAAGCCCGACAGTTTTCTCAAAATTTCCAATATCTATGACTATTTGATGAGATTCCGTAAATCCTAAATGTTCACAGAGAACATTAAACCCTAATTCATACAAGGCAGAACCTAATGCTTTTGCATTTTCGATAATCTTCTTATGATATTCTTTTCCAAATTCTAACATTTCTACAAGTGCAACCGCTAACCCTGCAACATTATGTAAATGATGATTTGAGAAAAGTGCAGGAAATGCTGCATTTTTAAGAGGCTCAATTAGATCTTCTCTATCAGATATAACTGCTCCTGTCTGAGGACCTGGAAGTGTTTTATGACAACTTAAAGATACTGCATCAGCACCTTCCCTTAAAGGATCTTGAAAATATCCTGAACCAATTAGACCGGCAACATGAGCAGCATCATATCCGACATATGCATTTACTTCTTTAGCAACATCACTAAGCTCTTTTACAGGATGGGGAAATAAAAATACTGATGCTCCAAAAAGCACCATCTCAGGTTCGAACTCTCTGATAATTTTTGCGGAACCATCAGGATCAATATTCATATTTTCCTCATCAAAAGCAAGATATTTAATTTCTAAGCCCCTTACAGTGCCAGCGGTACCATATATATATCTTCCCGAAGATGCTTGATATGGTGCATGTGATATATGTCCGCCTTTTGGAATTGGCATTGCACACATCTTTCCGTTATTTCTCGAGGTAAATGCATTATAAAGTACAAGATTAGCCATAACTCCGGATATTGGTCGGACATCAGCAAATTTACATCTAAAGTAATCTTTCATTAAATCCATACATATCTGTTCAATTATATCAATATATTTGCAACCGGCATATACCCGTTCTCCAACCCATCCTTCAGCATATCTATGTGAAAAATCAGAAACTATTGCTTCATTTACCGCTGGGCTGGTAATATTCTCGGAAGCAATTAAAGGAATTGCTTTTTGCATTACGTCATGATGCTCAATTAATATTTCTCGAATCTTTTCTAGTTTTTTGCTCAATTGTATCCATCTTAATTGATATTAAAGAGATTAAATTAGTAAATTTAAATAAAAATTAAAGTTTTTGCTTAAAATCGTAAAAAATAAGTTTATCTTTTTATAAGAGAATTATTAAAAAATATTACAAAATCAAGTAAAATTATTTTCCTTGTTCTAAAATTAATCTGGCTTCAAAAATATTTAAGCGTTTACCCGCTTTTTGTTTCTCTAAAGCCATTGCTAATTTATCTTGTCTAATTTTCTCAAGAAGTTCCGCTTGTTTATTATTAATTTTTACTTTTGGTTTTGAACTTCTAACTCTCTGTGATCTCGGTTTTTGTGGCCTTCTTCCTCGATTCATCTTCTTTTTCTGTGCTAACAATTTTAAATATTGTTCATGATATTGATCTGCTGTTTTTTTATTTTCAATTAAAAGTTCTTCAAGTTTTCTCTTTTTCTCTCGAAGTTCATTAACTTTCTCATAAGCTTCGAGCATTTTTAAATGATTTCGCTGGGATTTATCAGACCATTTTGTCAGTTTATCGTATATTCTATTTAAATTGATTTTTACAATTTCTATCTTTCTATCTAATATATATTGTTCACTATTTTTCTGTTCTTTTAATAATTCATCTTTCTTTTCAGCTAATTTTTGAATTTTATCTATAATTTCATTCTCTTCGTTAAGATCTAAATTTTCGGTCTCAATTCTTCGCTCTAAACTTTCAATTTTTCGTTCTATTCTTCTTATTTGACTTAAGATATTCTGACCTTTACCATTAGGACTTAATTTACTTTTTTCTTCCATTAATTTATTAAGTAAATCCTTGAACTCTAATTTTTTCTTTTTTAATATCTGTACCTTGTCATTCCATTGATCTCGTTTCTTTTTATAGACATTTTTGGCAGTCTTTAATAGATCAGCAATTTTATTTTCTATTTCTTGCAATGTATTGATATATTCTTTGGTCTTATTGTTAAGTTCATCTCTCTTTTGCTTAATTTCTTCAATTTTTTCTTGAAGATTTTTAAATGAGATTCGGGTTTGTGGTTTTGTTACTTTGTCTCCACTCATAGATTTACTCATTACTGAGCTATTATAAAACAGAATAATATATTTAGAAGTTAATAAACTCAATATTTTATTTTTTATATAGTTTTTGTAATTCTTTTATAAGCATTAAAGATTTAATAAATATAAAAGAAAATTAAAAATCTTAACGTTATATCGTAATATTTACAATGAAACATGAGATTATAAAAGAAAATGATTTAGTCTTTTTAGTTTTAGACGATAGAAGAAGATGGTTGATACAAGTAAAGCCAGGTGAATCTTTTCACACTCATAAGGGTATTATCGAATTCGATGACATAATTGGGAAACCATTTGGTTCATGTATCTTTTCAAGACCTTTTGAAACTGCAGGATATAAATTTTTTGCTCTAAAACCTTTGCCTACGGATTATATTCTTTATATGGGAAGAAAAACTCAAATAATTTATCCCGAAGATGCAGGATTAATTATTTTATATTCAGGAATTGGGCCTGGAAGTATTGTTATTGAGGCAGGAACGGGCTCAGGTGCATTAACATGTCTTCTGGCTAACTATGTACGCCCAAATGGGCATGTTTACACATATGATATTCGTGATAAATCCCTTAAAAGGGCAAGGAAAAATATTAGAAATGCAAGACTAGAGGATTTTGTTACTATTAGTAAAGGTGATATCATTAACGATGATTTAAACCATGAGAATGTTGATGCCATAGTGTTAGATATGCCTACGCCATGGGAAGCCGTTGAAAAAGTGAAAAGGTATTTAAAATTCAGTGGTACTTTTGTATCTTTTTCCCCCACAATTGAGCAAGTGATTAAAACTACCAAAGCTTTAAGGCAAGAAAAGGAGTTTATAGAAGTAAAAACTTACGAATTATTAAGGAGAACAATCAGAGTAAAAGAAAACGCGACCAGACCTGAAGGACGAATGATCGGTCATACGGGTTATATTACATTTGCAAGAAAAATCAATTATGTAAAAAATCCTTATCGCAGTAAAAAGCCTGAAAAAGAAGAATTTATAGATTTAAAAGGAATGCCTTTAGGAGTTAATAATGGAGATTGAATATTCTTATTTTAAAAAATTGGATCTTAAAGTTGGCCTTGTTTTATCCTGTGAAAAAATCCCAAAATCAAGAAATCTTTATAAAATTTTAATAGATTGTGGAGAATCGAATCCAAGACAAATTATTTCTGGAATATCAAAATTTTATGAACCCAAAGATCTAATCGGACATAAAATAATTATATTGGCAAATCTAAAACCAAGGAAAATTATGGGACTTGAAAGCAATGGAATCATTTTAGCTGCAGATATCAATAATGAACCTCTTTTAATAAAATTAGACGAAAATAAGGAAAATATAATTCCCCCCGGAGCAAAAATTAGATAGTAATTATAATGCTTTAGGCTGCATTCCAACTCTAAATTCCTTTTTCTTCTTAAAACGTTCTGTCCTAAAATAATGTTTTTTACGCTCTGCAAGTACTTCTACATATTTTCTTAGAATCTCAGCAACTAATTCTTTAGTACGTTTGTCTGATGTTATCAAATCCGGATTATTTAAATAAGGAAGTATCTCTTTATTTTTTGCCTCAGAAGATAGGCCTAAATTCTTTATTGGAATATGATATGAATGTAAAAACCATCCTTTTTGTTTATCATCATGAGCAGTAACCTTTAGGATATTGCTATCATCTTTCTTTATCTTAAAATCGAGAATATTTTTTCCGGGTCTAATAATTATTGAAATATAGAGGGGGATCTTATTTTTCGGGTCATGAATCTTCTTGAAAAATTCTTTCAGACGTTCATTCATATTAATTCAAAATAAAAATATTTTTTATATAAGTGAATAACTTAAAACTTATTATGAATTTTATTATTATTAGAAATTAATTCTTGATTATTAGGAAAAAAGTCTTGATTATTAGGAAGTAAGTGAACTAAATATTGATAACAAGTGAAATACCTCAGGCAGAACTTAGAAATTTTAGGGGTAAAATCTGTCTTTTAGGAGGATATGAGTTAATAAAGGACTATATTCAGCAGCAGATTTCAAGTGCTGCATTATCTCTACAAAACAAGAACTTTATAGGAGTAAATATCAGCAGAATGGATTATGAATATCAAAATAATATAAATTTTCTTTATTACATTTGGAATATTAATTGTTCGGAAAATTGGACGAGTTATAGAACATCTTTTTATAAGGGGGCTGAAGCGGTTATTGTATTTATCTCTGAGACGAAAATCGATCAAATCTTCCTCTATCTCTCAGAATTACAAACTCTATTTCCTATTATAACGATTATATTTTGTATAATTCTAGAAAATCATACTCAAGAAGAAATAAAAGAAATCCTTTTTAATAATCAAGATTTTAAGGTTAAAATTGAAGAGAATAACATTAAATTCAATAAAATTTCCAATATCTATGACATATTTAATCAAATATCAGAAACTTATCTCATTAAAAGAGAATCAAAGAATTTATTTGATGCATTTTTTATAGATTTCATTCATAAAGACAAATTAATTAAGGATAAATCTCTTTCGGATAATTGTAATGATTATTATCGGCCTAATGAAAATGTTATTAGAATTACTAAGAATAAAAGAAATAATGTTAAAGTTCTATTAAAATTTATTAAACAAATTGATATAGACATTGAAATAGACTATGATTCTGAATGGATCAGCATTGAAAACGAGAAATACGGACAATTTCTAATTTATTTAAGAAATGGAAGAGTTTATTTAACTCCTAAAACTTGTTTAACGTGTAAAAAGAAAATCAAAAAAAAATGCATAAAATTCCAGAAAGCACCTTATTTTATATGTATAGAAGCCGAAAATGATGGATGGACAAACATTAAAGGCTTAACTTCTTCCGAATTGTTGGTTATTTCCAAAATTTTTGCAATAAAGTATAATAATTTGCCTAAAACTGTTTTAGATCAAATAAAAAAAATTAATTTATGCATGAGGATGAAATAATTATGCCTGTCGAATTTCATACATTTTCAATTAAAACGAAAGCTTATTGTGATGTAATTAATATTACGGAACAAGTTAGGGGTACAATAAATAAGAGTAAGCTCTCAAACGGAATTGTTAATATACATGTTGCCGGCTCTACTGGTGCAATTTCGACTTTAGAATATGAACCTGGTTTAGTAAAGCATGACGTAGAAGAATTTCTTGAAAAAATAATTCCCTATGATCGAGAATATCAACACCATCATACATGGGGGGATCATAATGGAGCAGGACATTTAAGAAGTTTTCTTCTTAAAACTTCTTTAACTATACCCTTCCAGAATAAAAGACTTATCTTAGGTACCTGGCAGCAAATCGTATTTATTGAAAACGATGAAAAAGGACGGCATAGGGAAATTTATATTACGATTATCGGCGAATAAAAATTATCTCTTATTTTTGATTAATTCTTTATATTCTCTAATAATCGTTTTATAAATATCCCGTCTATAAATGTTTTCAAATTTAATTCTTAGCGCTTCTAATTGTTTATTACATTCGTTTAATTGATTTTTGAAATCAGGAATTTTGTTGTAAAATCTATTCTTTATACAGATTTGATAATTTAAAAATTCTAAGAATGTATTCTTTTGTTCATTCATAAAGAAAAAAAGAAGGAATTTATTCAAAAAAGTATATAACATCGTGATATTTTTAAGAGATTATTTAGAACTTATTCAAATATTAAATTTAGCGAAGATTAATAATATAAGCTTTTAAATCTCTTTATTACAATATATTTAAATAAAATTACTATTCATAGAAATTAGAGAAAAAGAATTAATTTTATATTTCTTTAATTTTAATATCTCGAAAAATAATTATTAAGTGGAAAAGATGGAAGATAGCATAAAAATAATAATTAGCGGCCTTGATAATGCGGGAAAAACATCCATTCTTACGGCTCTTGATAGAAAATACGATTTTGACAAAGCAATTATGGAATTAAAGCCTACTATTAAAGTAGAATATCATCAGACAGAATTTTTAGGAAGAACCGTTAATTTTTGGGATATGGGAGGGCAAGAAAAGTATCGAAACCTCTATTTAAATCGAAGGGAAATATATTTTGATGGTACAGATCTTTTGGTCTATATAATTGATATTCAAGATGAGGCACGGTTTCAAGATTCTCTAAATTATTTAGAGTCAATTTTAGATTTTTTTATAGAAGAAGACATAGATTTACCGATTATTGTTTCTTTCCATAAATGCGACCCTGAAATAAGAAATCAAGAAGAAATTCATAATAGGATCGATTATTTAAGAGAATTAATATCAGAAAAATACCAAGGATTTAAAATTCTATTCCAAGTGACTTCAATTTATGATATCATTTCAATAGTTCAATTAATTTCATATGGTCTTTCGATTTTTGATGATAGATTTTTTGACCTTTCGGAATTACTTGAAAGATATCAAAATGAATTAGAATGTGCATCATTGATACTTTTTGATAAAAATGGGATTATAATTAGCGAGTTCTATGAGGAAAAATTACCTGCAGAATATTATATTGAATTATTAGAATCAATTAGAGAACATCTTTTCCTTTTAAAAAGAATGCAGGAAGAAAACTATGAAGAAGATTATTCATTTTTCGATATTGAGAATAATTATCTCTCTTATCTTCATAGATTAAAAATTGGTAAATATCCATTCTATATTTCCGTCTTGACCGAAAATAATAAAAAAGAGATATTATTGGAGAGATTTGCAGATTTTATTGAAGAAATAACCCCTATTCTCGAAGATTTATTAGGAATTAATTCGTAATCTAATCTACTCCTAAAATTTCTCTTGCTTTATCTATTAATTTTTCTTTCTTTTCCCGGTGTTCTTTAATAAATTTTATTACCCGTTCGATACACGTTCTTTTATGATCTCCGCACATTAATTCCCCTTTCACACATGCTTCAAACTCTTGTGCTAATTTTTCATCATCGGGTTCAAAATGATACATTAAAATCTTATATATCATACAAATCTGAGGTTGCCCCCCTAACTCTTGCTGTTCCTTTCTGTTTCTGCGCCCTCCCGTGAAAGCTCCTTTAATTTTCTTTTCTATTGATTCTAAAGGTTCATTAAAAGTAAAATAGCTATTAGGATTTCTCTTTGACATTTTCTCTGTTCCGTCTAAACCGGCAAGTAATTTATGATAAGTTGCACCTGGGAGGAAAAACTCCTTATAATAACGTCTGGTTAGATCTCTCGTTAATCTAATATGAGGATCTTGATCTATTCCGACGGGAACAATTACAGGTTGGGATCCATCTTTAATTTGAGGTAAAGTAATATCTCCTACTTGAATTAATGCTGCTAAATATAATCCAAATGGTTTTTCACCATAGATCGCATTTAGCATATTCTGGGTTACTAATCTTCCTACTTTAAAGCATACATCTTTTACAATCGGCTCTTTTGATTGACGCCATATATAAGCTTTTTCAGGATTATAGTCTAAGCCTAATGCCAAAATATCTGCTAAATTATCAACCGCATTTTTCTCAGATTCTTGATAAGGAATTCCATTATCCTCCCAACTTTCTATATCTGCTATACAATAATAAGCTTTTGCACCCATTTTCTGAAATTCTACGATCTCTAAAGCTGTAGTTAAAGTTCCCAAATGAAATGGGCCCGAAGGCTTAATTCCGCTCATTACCGCCCACGGTTTATTTTGTTCTATAGCTTTAAAAATATTTTGAAGTGAACGATGTCCGAATATAATTTTTCGTCTTATAAATCGATTTTCTTTTAGATTTTGTCTAATAACATCATCAATCCGTTCAATCCCAAATTCAGAGATTAACCTTTCATAATCCGCTTCATCAATCCCTTGAGAACTCCAAGGATCCATAAATTTCATTTATTTTAATTGATTAAATTAATTAAAGAAATTTATTGAAAGTAAAAAATTTTGATAAATTATGAAAACTTTTTCAAAAGAACAAATTGATGAAATTATAAATCTTTTAGATTTTACAAAAATTGAAGGGGGATTAATACCTGTAATCACTCAAGATTATAAGACAAATGAAGTATTAATTTTGGCTTTTGCAAACGAAGAGGCAGTTAGATTATCACTTGAGACGGGATATGCCCATTTTTATTCACGCTCACGGAAAAAAATTTGGAAAAAAGGTGAATCTAGCGGTCATGTTGAAGAAATCATCCAGGTAATTACAGATT
>CAZVTX010000026.1:4584-19285 GCA_964629395.1 uncultured archaeon | reverse complement strand
TTGAAACCTTAGAACATGTAAGGGATTCAATTGAGAAAACAGCCAATAGATTTGAGGGTGTTCTTGAATTCTTTGTAAAATTGAATTTTGGCGTTGAAATGCCATATATAAAAAGATTTAGAGAAGAATTCAAAACGATTCATGCCGAGCAAAAGAAAAGGTACGATGAAATTATTGAAAGCACGATAAAAGGATTAATTAGAGATTATAAATTTAGAGCAAGAGAAGTCTTTAGACGTATGAAGTTAATTGCAGAAGCCGCAAGATTACCTGGAGAAGAGACAAAAGCACAAATAGAAGAAGAAAGAGAAGAATTAGATATGCTTGAGAGGACTCTTGAGCCTACTTTATCAAAGATTTTATCACTTGCTTTTGAGGAACTTAGAAAAGAAGGATTTATTCGCGAAATTAAGCCATTTCTCGAAGAATCTCACCAAGAATTTGATAAATGGGTTAGAGCAGCAATATTACAATTAATTTCTGATTATACTGCCTCTGCTGCAGATATATCCGGTGCATTAGATGCAATGATAGAGGTTGGAAAATTAGATTCCGGAATAGAACAACAATTTATTGAAGCCAGAAATGATTTAGAATCTTTAGGTTTTGCAATTTCTGAAATAATTGATCTTTCATATAATGTTAGAAGAGCCGAATTTACCGAGCAAATAAGTCATGCTCAAATTAATCAGAGACGACAATTTGACAGATTGGTTAGAAATGGGATAATAAATTTAATTAAAGATTATGAATTTAAAAGTCAAGCAATCATTAAAGGTATGGCTCCAATAATTGAAGCGGCTAAGACCTTAGGGGAAGCAGCGGTAGAAGAAATTGTTCAAGGTAAAGCAGATTTAAATAGTTTGGATTCTCTGTTTGATAGAGTAGTTGGAGATATTTTGAATGCTAGTTATGACGTTAAAAGAGGAGAATTTACCGAATTAATTAGTGAGGTACAGGCTAATAGACAAAGAGATTTTAATGATATGGTAAGATTAGCTACAAAAAAGATTCTAGATTATGCAGGAAGAGCAAGAGTAGAACTTAGAGATGACCTTAAACTTGTGATTGACAGGGCTGAAAGGGCAATGATTGATGGTGATTATGAAGAAAGCGCAAAACTCTATGAAATAGCCTCCAGAATTGCTGCAGAATTAAATCAGCCTGAACAATCAAAGGAATTGTTAAAGCGTGCAAATAGCATGCGCAGATTAATTTTATAGTTTTTTTATCAAGTCTTTTATTATAAATTTTTTAAAATTTATGTTTAGTTATTGGTTTAAATCTAAAAATAAATATTATAACCTAAATTCTTTAATTTAAGGAATTAATCTTGAAAGGTAATGTTTTACGAAGAAAAGAAAATTAAAAGTATATTGCGAAGTATGCGAAAGAGAGGTTATACTTAAAAAGAAAAATTTTCAACACAAATATCATGAATTACTGGTAATTTTTACCTTATGTACCTTAGGCATCGGTTATTTCATACTTCGTGCTTTTAAAAAGAGGAATACATGCCCTCACTGTGAATCTGAATTCGATTTAAAGAATCTTCCTGCACATCCTTTAAATAAAGAGAATGAACAATAAAATTTCTTTATACCTTTTTAATTTTTAATTGTCCCTTACAACGAGGGCAGATTTTATCTTTTTCTTCAAGCTTTCGGTCAGATCTTATCATTTTTGTTTTCTGGAATTTACAACTTTTTTTAGGGCAGATAAGAATAAATTTCTGAAATCTTGCAATTTGTATTTTCGTATTTATTTTTTCATCTTTTAGTTCACTTTTTTCTTCCTTTTGTCCAATTTTTTCAACTATTTTTGGAATTACGGAACTATCATTTTTTACTTTACTTATAACCTCAATTTCATCTTTTTTATCAATTCCATTAATTGACTTTTCTTTTTTTTTCTTATTTTCCTTCTTTGGTTTTAACCATTTATCTAAACTCAAAAATCATCGCCATATTTTATAATTATATCTTATCTCCAGTTCGGATTAGAGACAATAACCGTTATTTTTTCAGTTCTAGGGTCTATTGGAATTCTCTTAAAAGGGATATGATCTTCTTCCCTACCATACCGCTTTCCTGCATGCAAAAATGTAATTACCGCATTCGGAACAATTTTAAATTCTTTTTTAACCAGCTCTTTTATCTCTCCTAAAGTAGCTTCGGAATCCACTAAAATTTGCCGCTCTCCAGTATCTGAAAAAACACCCATTAATTTAAACGTGATACTCGGCATTTCAAATAAGATAATAATTAAAATCTTTTAAATAAAAAATAGAATAAAAAGAATAAAATTTTTCACTTTAATAAAAAGTGATTTTTAAAAAACTTGTTCCTCGCCTGCTATTAACCTTTCCCTTAATTTTATTATGTTTTCTTTGCTTAGTTTTTCAGCAGAAACTTCTTCAGCAATTTTTCTAACACTATCGAAATTCACATTTTCAGCAGGTATTAATGTAATGGAATTTACCCAGGGATCAGTTATTGGCCGACCAATTTGAGACAGAAGCTTTACATGAGCTTCAATTATATCTCCTTGTCCCCGTTCAATAATAGCTCTTGCCATATTGGTAGCTAATACATTATAAATTTTTCCGACATGATTAATGGGATTTTTACCACAAACCGCTTCGAGAGACATAGTGCGACAAGGCGTTATTAATCCATTACTTCTATTTCCTCGCCCAACTTCTCCATCATCTCCCGCTTCAGCAGAAGTTCCTGTAATAGTTAAATACATAATTCCTTTTTCAATGTTGTCTCCTACATTTACAGAACACGATACTTCCTTATCCGGAATTATTTTGGTAGCTAAATCTAATACTGCATCTTTCATCTGATTAGTATAGTTTATATATTCGTCTTTATCATGGATATATTTAGAAACCATTGCACAACATAATGTAATATCGATATGATTTCCATCTCGTTGGCTCATTACTTTTATATCCTCACCAGAGGCGGGACATTTATCTTTAAATTTGGGAGAATTAAGTAATCTCTCTGCTTCTAAAGTAATCTTTTCCGTATCAGAGTAAGGTGCATATCCTACCCCAAAGCTTGTATCATTTGCTAAAGGCACCTGTTCAAGTGCATCGGATTCCTCAAAAACACCTGTTAAATCAATAGAACCAGGTCGCACAGCATAATCAAATTGAATATCTCGTTGTAAATCTAAATTTCTAAAAATATTTTTTACTGTCTGATAACATGCATCTAAACAAATGGTAGCAACAGGAATATAATCTAATTTATTTTCTCTTAGGATTTGATTAATTGCTCTCCCTACAATTAAAAAATATTGAGGTTCTAAAATTATACCTCCACCATATTCAGGTTTAGCAATGCCCCCAACTAAAACGGCTTTATCAACATTATGATGATAATATCTACCAAAGTTTTCAAAATAATATTTACATAGCGCTCTTGAGCAAGCATCAGCAGCAGCATCGCAAACAGAATCAGGATGTCCGATACCTTTTCGCTCTACAATTTCAGGAAAATCGCTCTTTTCAATAGGATCAAATTTAGCTTTATCAATTTTTAACATCTAAATAACCACGTATTTATTAATGCATTATTTAATTTTTTTAAAATTAATATATGATTATAAAAAAACTTAATTCTAATAATAACAAGTTCAAACATAGGAATATTTTTCTTAAAATGAATTTAAAAATTAAATTCAAGAATATTCCAAAAATTTATTAAGATTTCACTGAATTTTTCAAGATTTAGTATAAAAGCTATAAGGAATGAAAGGAATGCAAAAACTTATTAGAAAAGTCGAAGATTATAATTGTGACAAATTTGTTTTATTTGGGATATGATTGTCGAAAATATGCTTCAAACGATTGAAGGCTTGTTCAGAAAAGCAAATTACGAAATAATGAGTTTTTATAAAGTTGGTTCTAAAAAGAACAAGTTCTGTTTTGATCTATTAGCAAAAAAGGATGATAAATTATATACTGTGAAGCTATTTTCAAATATTGATAATGTCAATGATGAAATGATAAAAGAGATTAAGATTTTATCATCTTTATTAAATTCCAAGCCAATTTTAATTGGTATTAAAAATAGGTATGAAAAACTTAAGGATAATACCATATATGTTAGAGAAGATTTACCCTTTATCAATATTAATACATTAGAAAATATATTGACAAAAAATCTTTTTCCCTATGTTCTTGCTAAAAGAGGAGGCGGCATTGTATTTTTAGATGGAAGATTGATGAAAACACTACGAGAACAAAAGAATATAACGAGAAAAGAATTATCCGAAGAATTAGGTGTTACTAAAAGAACAATCTGCGCTTACGAGACTGAAACTATGCGTCCTTCCGAAAAAATTGGACAAAAAATAATGAAATTGTTAGAAGATGGTTCTCTTTTTAGAAAAATTAATGTTTTAGAGTGGAATTTACGTTTTACTATTGATCAGAAAGAATTATTCTCTGAGGAAGAGCTAAATGAGTTTGAATCTCATTTAAGTGAAGTATTAGATGATATAGGTTTATCTTCATATTGGTATAAAAAAGGGGTTGTCCCGTTTAAATTATCCTTGTATTCAGAATTTAGAAAAGATAAAAATGAAATTTATCCTGTTTTTTCGGGTATATCTGATGAGGAACATAAAATCAATACTCATCAATTACAGTGTTTAAAGATGTTTACACAGTTACTATCTAAAAAGGCATTATTGATTGTTGATAATACCATAAGAATACCGAGAGTTTTATCTCAGAATAAAATTCCTGTTATTAGAATAAATGTATTAGAAAAAATGGATGATGAGAATGATTTCATCGAATTCATACAAGAATCAGAGAAATAATATAAATATACTAATTTGCGGAATTGACGAGGCTGGTAGAATACTATTCTTTTCGAATGTATGCTAAAAGGGCCCGTCATCGGACCGTTAGTAATATGCGGCGTATGCTATAAAAAAAATAAATTAAATTATTTAAACGAGATTGGTGTAAAAGATTCCAAGAAATTAACGTCAAATAAACGCAGAGAACTTTCGGAAAAAATAATTTCAAGTTGTTATAGTTATAAAATCATTATTATTGATCCGAAGGAAATTGATGAGCGGGAAAAAGATAATATTACTATGAATCGTCTTGAAGAAATTAAATTTGCCGAAATACTAAATTATCTAAAACCTGATATTATTTATTTGGACGCTGCTGATGTTAATGAAGAGAGATTTGGAAATTCAATCAAAAATTTACTTAATTATCAACCTAAAGAAATTATATCAAAACATAAAGCGGATGATCTTTATCCAATTGTTTCTGCAGCTTCAATCGTGGCGAAATATAAGAGAGATTCTATTATAGATAATTTAAAGCAAAAATATGGGGATTTCGGTTCTGGTTATCCATCAGATAAAAAAACTATCGATTTCCTCAGGGAATATATAAAAAAAAATAAAAAAGCACCTCCTTTTGCTAGGAAATCATGGGAAACAACCAAAAAGATATTACGTGAAGAAATTGAATTAAAAAAAATTACTGATTTCTTTTAATAACAAATATTACATGGTTCGCTGCATAATCATGAATATTTACACTTTCTATAATCTTAAAACCTTCATTTTCTAATTTTTTCTTTTCATTTGCAAATACTTTTTCGGGTTTTGTTATACTATCTATTGATTGCGATTTTACTGCCATTATTATGATACCATCATTTTTTAGATAATAATTACTATTTACTATTGCTATTTCTGCTTGATTTGGTTGCGCAACATCTTGATAGATTAAATCTACCTCAGAAAAAATATTTCGGGCATATTCCTCTGGATATCTTGCATCTCCTAGAATTGGGATGATATTTTTACGTTTTTTGATATTTTGAATAAGTTGTCGCATACTCCTTTCAGCAAATTCAACCCCATATATAATTCCTTCCAATAATATATCCGATAGATGGGAGATCGTAGTTCCTGTAGAAGCACCTAAGTAAAGACAATGTTGCCCCTCTTTAAAAGGATTTATTTCCGGATTTTTTAAAAGTAATGCCGCTAATTTGCTTCTATAAGGGTTCCATTTACGATATTCAATACCGTGAAATAAAATTCTTTTTTCGCCGTAAATACTTTTGCCAGGAACTAAATTTTTAGTAAAAAGTTTAGGTTTTGCGATATTTCCCGAAATATATACATTATAATACCTCGGATGTTCTCGAATTTTTATTTTGCTCAATTTTATTCCCTCTCCTTTTTTTTATTTTCTTTTCCTTTTTTTTGAAGTTTTTGTTTTTACCTTGGATATTTTCTTTTGTTTAGTAGGTTCGGGAAATTTCTTTTCAAGCTCTTTTATCTTTTCATTTATCTCTTTAGCAAACGTATCACCTATAAACTGCCCCGAAAAATAATCGATTTTTGCACATAAACCGATTTTACCCGCAACCATTCTTGAAATCTTACCCCGAATCCAAGGTTTACTGCTCCTTATCCAATTCCATTGGAAAATCAAACCATGTTTGGGTCTTTTTTCACCTGTTTTTAAAAATCTGTATAATGCTTTTTCAGCACCTAATAATTGTATTCTAGAAGCAGGCATGAATGCTAATCTTCTCAAGCTACCAGCTTTTGCAATTAATTTTGCCCCTACGAGTGGTCCGATTAATGCATTAATATTTGGAGCAGTTTGCTCCATAAGTCTGGATAAATATTCTTCTAATTCTTCCCGATATTTATCCAAAGAAAGAATCTGGTCAGCAAATTTCTGAATCATTATTATATCGATATTAGCACCAATTGATTCCGAAGCTTTTAAAACTAATTTTTTAATCAACGAATCTTTAAAATCAAAATTCTTTTTAAGATTTTCAACAGTATAATTCTCTTTAGTACCAATTACGGATACTAACCGTGCTAATACGATAATATTTTCAACAATTTTATCCGTTAATTCAGGAAAATATATTCCATACCATTCTCTTAATCTGCCAGCGAGCAAACTAATTGATTTTTTAATTATATCTAATGTCTCACTGACCTGTATTATTATAATATCTCCTTTAGTTCCTACATCACGCAAACGATTTATTACTAATGCTTGACTAATTTTCTTATATTTATCCCTTAGATCTTCAATTGAAATATTTATTCCGAATTTTTTTAAATTATTTAAAAGATTAAGTCTAAAATTTTTAAATTCTAATGAATGTTTATCTAAAACACAGTTTATATTTAATTCCTCTGAAACTCCCTTTAAATTATCACAATCAAAAAGAAATGTATCAAAACCAGAATCTTTTAATTCTAAGATAAAATTTTGATATTCGGGAATAATTATATTCCTTTCAGAAGCTATAAAAAATTCTATTATTTTATCATCATTATTATTGAAATTCAAAAAGCTAACGGGATTTCCGTTTTCATCAATGGCAAAAATACCAATTAAAGTATCAATTATATAACATTTCATTGTAATCAAAACATCAATAAATCTTCTTTAATAATAATAATATCTTAATTTATAATAATAATGCTAGAATGTAATATTGCGGGTCTGAATTTAAAATCACCTATTATCCTTGCTTCTGGTATTTTAGGTGTTGCATACTCATCTATGAAAAGAATAATCGATGCAGGTGCTGGAGCAGTTACTACAAAATCAATAGGTCCTAAACCGAGAAAGGGATACAAAAATCCTTCTATTATAGAACTTTTTCCCGATACTTTTATTAATAGCGTAGGATTAGCTAATCCTGGAATAGATTATTTCCAAAACGAAATAAAAGAAATAAAAAAAAACAGAATTACATTAATAGTAAGTGTTTTTGGGGATTCAACAGAAAGTTATATTGAAGTAGCTAAAAAAGCTCAAAAAGCTGGTGCTGATGCTATTGAAATGAATATTTCATGCCCTCATGCCGAAGTTTCTTCAATAGGAATTGATGCAAACCTTACATATTTAACGGTTTCTGCCGTAAAAAAAGAAATATCAATTCCTGTTTTTGTTAAACTTAACCCAAATGTTACGGATATAGTTGCAATCGGTAAAGCCGCTGAAAAAGCTGGTGCTGATGCAGTGGTGGCAATAAATACAATTAATGCAATGGTAATAGATATAAATACCCAACATCCGATTTTATCCCATGGTAGCGGAGGACTTTCAGGTAAGGCCATCCATCCTATTGCAATTAAAAAAGTATATGATCTCTATAGAGCGTTAAAGATCCCAATTATTGGATGTGGAGGCATCTATAATTGGAAAGATGTTATCGAATTTTTCCTTGCAGGTGCTTCAGCCGTCCAAATTGGAACCGCACTTTATAAAGGTGAATCTATCATTACCGAAATTATAAAAGGATTGGAAAGCTACCTAAAATCTCATTCTTTTGAGTCGATTAAACAATTAATAGGGTTAGCTCATAATTTTAAAATACAAGAGGTGCCCGATTTTGACTAAATTTAGTATTCAGACTACTAAAATAGAAAAAATTGAAAAAGAATGTGAAGATGTTAAAACTATTACATTTAAATTACCGTGTTTTTCGGAGAAAAATTTTATTCATCCAAAACCAGGTCAATTTTTAATGATTTGGGTTCCGGGTGTTGATGAAATTCCTATGTCAATATCCAATTATGAGAATAATGGATTGTGTAGTATAACCGTGAAGAATGTTGGAGAATGTACTAATGCACTTCATAATCTAAATATAGGAGATTATATTGGTGTTAGAGGGCCGTTAGGCAATTGGTTTGAAATTCCCGCCGATAAAAATAAATTAATTATATTAATTGCCGGAGGTATCGGTATTGCTCCTATTAAATTTCTTTCATATTATTTACTCAGAGAAAAATATTCTTTTATAATAATCGAAGGTGCTAAAAATAAGAATAATATCATTTTTTTGAATGAAAATGATTTTAATATGATTCAAAATTTTAAATTAATTTATTGTACTGATGATGGAAGCTACGGAATGAAAGGAACTGCTGTGGAGCAGTTTCAAAAAGAAATAAACACATATCCTAAGGAAAAAATTAAAGATTTAATTGTATATACTTGTGGTCCTGAAAAAATGATGTATAGAATTTTTAAAATATGTGAGGAAAAAAATATACCATTAAATGCCAGTTTAGAGAGAATTATGAGATGCGGTTGCGGAATATGCGGTTTATGTGCAATAGATCCGACAGGTGTACTCGTTTGCAAAGATGGACCTATTTTTACATTAGATGAACTCAAAAGGATGGGTGATTTTGGATTTTTCTCAAGAGATTTTACCGGTAAAAAGGAAGCCTTATAATTTTTTGCTTTAAAACATATTTTTTAAAGATATAATTGATTTAAATTAATTATAATGAGCAAAATTTATGAAGAATTGATGCTCCATCTTTCAAAGATGGCAATGAATTGTCCGCCTAATGAAATCTTATTAAATATATTAAAAAAAATTTTAACTGAAAAAGAAGTTAAAATTTTATTATCAATTCCATCTCAAACCATCCCATTTAGAGGAATATCATTTAAAGAATTATTAAAAAAGAATAATTTCTCTGAAGAAGAATTATCTGAAATTTTAGAAAATTTATCTTCACGCGGAATAATTTTTTCTTATAAAAATGATAATTCAAATGAGATTCATTATGCATTACAACAAGTTGCATATGGATTTCCTCAAATATTCTTTTGGAAAGGTGAAATTAATGATTTTACTAAAGATATGGCAATAAACGTTATAAAATATTTTAATCATGATATAACCAAGGAAATCTATTGTATTGAACCGATTCCATTTCGCTATTTGCCCGTAGAAGAGACGATAGAACCACAAATTCAGGCGATATATCCTTTCTTTGTTATGAAAGAAATAATTAACAATGCCAAAAAAATTGCGGTCTCTCATTGTATTTGCAGGATGACTACAAAATTAATCGGTCGTGATTGCGGGCATCCTACCGAAGTATGTATGAAATTTAATGAATTGGCAGAATTTTTAATTGATAAAGGATTTGGAAGGGAAGTAAGCAAAGAAGAGGCATTGAAAATTAGTGAAAATGCTTCAAAAGCAGGCCTAGTACATTTTACAGATAATTGCATAGAAAATGTTCAGCAAAATTGTAATTGTTGCGGATGTTCATGCTGGAATCTTGGAAGGATTAGGAGACGTATAATCCCCAGAGATGAGATTATTGCGACTTATTTTATTCGGGAAACAATTCAGGATAAATGTATCGGATGCGGGAATTGCCTGGAAATTTGTCCCGCTGATGCAATCAAAATTGAGAATGGAAAAGCGATTGTAGATAATGATTGGTGTATTGGCTGTGGAGTATGTATTTATAGATGTAAAAACGAGGCAATTAAAATTGTTTTAAGAGAGGATTTAAAAAGCAAACTTCCCGAAAATAATTTCAATGTATTACATCAAAAAATCCTTGAATTTAGACAGAAAACAACTAAGGGGGTTTTTAATAAATAAATGGGCGATAAAGAATTTACTGAGGAGAAGAAAATCGAAATTGTGTCAAAAGAAATCATAAAATATGCATTAGAGCATCCTAATATATCAAAGAAAAAATTATCAAGTATTAAAGGTAGAATAGGGAAAAAATACAAATTAGATAATGTCGTTAAAAATGCTACCGTATTAAAATATGCCACCTCCGAGGAAAGAAAAAAAATCGAAAAAATTTTTAAAAGACGTTCTACGAGAACATTATCCGGGGTTTCCGTAATTGCCATAATGACTAAACCTTTACCATGTCCCGGAAAATGTATTTATTGTCCTGGCAAGGACTCCCAACCCGGCGAAAAAGTAGCACAATCATATACAGGAAGAGAACCTGCAGCTTTAAGATCAATCCATAATAATTATGATGCATATTTACAGGTCAAGAGCAGAATTAATGATTTAGAAGCAATTGGTCATAAAGTAGATAAAATTGAGTTAATAATTATGGGCGGCACTTTTTTATCAACTGATATCAATTATCAGGAAAATTTCATTAAAAATGCTTTAGAGGGAATAATTGGTAAAAGAACAGCGTCACTTAAGGAAGCTAAAGCTCTTGCGGAAAAGTCTAAAAGAAGAGTTATAGGAATTACTATTGAAACCAGACCTGATTATTGTAAAGAAAAACATGTAGACCTTATGTTAAATTATGGAACGACTCGTGTTGAAATAGGAATTCAGACCGTATTTGACGAGATCTATAAGCTCGTTAATAGAGGACATACAACAAAAGATAGTATAGAGGCGATAAGAATTGCTAAAGATGCAGGTTTAAAAATAAATGCCCATATGATGCCAAACTTACCAGGAGTTAATTTAGAAAAAGATTTAGAGACTTTTAGAATTTTATTCAGTAATCCGGATTATAAACCTGATATGTTAAAAATTTATCCAACTTTGGTAATAAAAGGAACAATTTTATATGATTGGTGGAAATCCGGTAAATATACCCCCTATAAAACTGAAGAATTGATTGATTTAATTGCCAATATTAAAAAAGAATTACCTCCCTATGTAAGAATCCAGAGGATTATGAGGGATATTCCTGCAACTTTAATAGAAGCCGGATGTAAAAATAGTAATTTAAGGCAACTTGTTCAGAAAAGACTTAATCAAATGAATGAGAAATGTAAATGTATTAGATGTAGAGAATATGGGATTAGTTATAGGACTCAATCAATATCTGAAGAATCACTTGAGAAAGTGAAACTATATAGAATTGATTATGAAGCTTCAAAAGGTTTAGAAATATTTCTTTCTTATGAAAATAAGGAAGAGGATTATCTTTTAGGATATTTAAGGCTAAGAAAACCATCTGAATATGCTCATAGACCGGAATTAAATGATGGAAAAACACTTATCGTCAGAGAAATAAAAGTTGTTGGTGAGCTTGTTCCTAAAGATATGAAGCCAACCGCCATCGAACAAATTCAGCATAGAGGATACGGAAAAAAACTTTTACAATATGCTGAAAAAATAGCGAAAGAAGAATTTGATGCTAAAAAAATCGCAGTTATTAGCGGATTAGGAGTTAGGGATTGGTTTTACGCTCAAGGATATAGGCTAGACGGTCCTTACGTTTCAAAAGAATTATAAATTGGATTATTATACATCTATAATTTGCTAATTTTTAATTTATTGAGATTAATAAAGCATAAATTAAAGCAATTATAATCATACAATATGAAAGAGTTTGATTATGAAAAACTCGGACTAAAGTGCGGCTTGGAAATACATCAACAATTAGATTCTGCCACTAAACTCTTTTGTCGATGCCCCAATACACTACAAGGAACCAGAAAACCTGATTTTACCGTAAAAAGATTCATGAGACCGGTGTTAGGAGAAATGGGCGAATATGATGAGGCAATGTTGACCGAATATGAAAAAGGGATGACAATAATTTATGAGGGATACAATGATGTAATTTGTACATATGAATTAGACGAAACTCCTCCTTTTGAATGTAATGATGAAGCAAGAGAGATTGCACTCGAAATAGCTCTACTACTTAATGCTGATATTATAGAAGAAATGCATGTATGCAGAAAGAATTATTTAGATGGGAGTGTCCCTTGCGGTTTTCAGAGAACTATGATTCTCGCCAAAGACGGGTATTTAGAATTAGAAAATGGAAAAAAAATCGGAATTGACCTGATATGTTTGGAAGAAGATGCTGCAAGAAAAATAAAAACGGAAAAAAAGACTAATTATTATCGTTTAGATCGTTTAGGGATTCCCTTAGTGGAAATAACAACTAAGCCGGATATAAATCATCCGTTAGAATGTAGAGAATGTGCTGAACGCCTCGGATTATTATTATGGTCCACTAAAGTTAAAAAAATTTTAGGATCAATCAGACAAGATGTTAATGTAAGTATAAAAAATGGAACAAGAATAGAAATAAAAGGTGTGCAAAAATTAGATTGGATACCTATATTAATTAATCATGAAATTTCCCGTCAATTAAACTTAATTGAAATAAAAGAAATCATTAAAAAACGGGGCTTATCCAAAAAAGATATTGATCAGCAACCCGTTGATTTATCAGAATCATTAAAGAATTGCTCATGTAATTTTATAGCAAAAGGTATTAAATCCGGAAAAAAACTTTATGGATTAAATTTTAAAGGTTTTAAAGGGATTTTTGGAAAAGAATTAATCCCCGATTATAGATTCGGCACTGAAGTTGCAAGTAAAGTTAAATCAATTTCAGGATTAAAAGGTTTAATTCATTCTGATGAAAATCTCGAAAAATATAATTTTTCCCAAAAAGATATTGACATTATCAGAAAAGAATTAAATTGCGAAAAAGATGATTGTTTTGTTTTAATTCTGGGAAATAAAAATGAATTAGAAAAAGCAACTAAAGTGATTATAGATCGTGTAAAATATGCTTTTGATGGTGTACCGCCTGAAACAAGACGAGCCCTGGAAAATGGAAACACCGAATTTTTAAGAGAATTACACGGAGGCGCCAGATTATATCCTGATACGGATTCTCAAGCAATAATCAATAAACCGGAAGAAATTAAAAATATTAAACAAAAATTACCCAAATATCCATGGTTAATAATCAAGGAATATGCTAAAAAATTCAAAACGGAGGAAAGAATAATAAAAGATTTAATTTTTACGGGTAAATTAAAATTATTTGAAGAATTAGTATCGATTTACCCCGAAAATCCAATTTTAATCCTTACTACACTTACCGAATTGACAATCGCTCTTAGAAGAGACGGTAAGGATGTAGAAAAAATAACCGAAAAAGATTATAAAGATATCTTTATACTCCTAAAAAGAAAGGAAATCGGAAAAGAAGCAATTGAAGAATTAATGATTGCTAAAACTGAAAACCCAAACCTTTCAATAGAAAAAATAAAGAAAAAACTAAAAATTGAAAGCATAAATATCGATGACTTAAGAAAATTAATCCTTAATATAGTGGAGAAAAATATACAATTGGTTAAAGAAAGGCAAATGAGAGCTATGGGGGCTCTAATGGGCGAAATTATGAAAGAGGTTAGAGGAAAAATTGATGGAAAAGTTGTTTCTGATGAATTAAAGAAAATTATTCAAGAAAAATTAAAATAAAAATAGGTGAAAGAATTGCAAGATAAATTAAAAGGCTATAAAGGTTTAGCAAAAAAATTACTCGAAGAGAACCAAATTGAAATCTGGGACATAATTAAAATAAAAACGGATAAAACCGAATATGAAGGCATTGTTTTACCCCGAAGTGAATATTCTGCTCCCGATTTTGTAGAAATAAAATTAGAAAATAATTACAATATCGGTATAAATGCCAATAATATCGTGAAAATTGAAAAAATAGGTAAAAAAGAGGCACATTATAAAATTCCCGAGAAATCTTTTCCGTACAATAAAAAATTACCTAATATAATTTTATTTGGTACAGGAGGAACAGTCGCATCTCGATTAGATTATACTACGGGCGCCGTAATTCCATCATTCACTCCAGGAGAATTATTTAGTGCTGTTCCTGAACTTGCAGAAATTTGTAATTTAGAAACCGAAATTGTGTTTGAAATTCTTTCAGAAAATATGAAGCCGGAATATTGGCAAAAATTAGCCGAAAAAATAGCAAAGGCGATCAATTCGGGTAAGGATGGTGTAGTAATTGGACATGGCACCGATACGATGGGATTCACAAGTGCTGCATTATCTTTTATGTTAAAAGATTTATC
>CAZVTX010000026.1:0-4484 GCA_964629395.1 uncultured archaeon | reverse complement strand
GGTATGGTTAAAAATAGAAAAATTAAGATGTTTAAGAAAGAATATCGAAAAAGAAATAAATCCGAAACAATTGCAAAAACTAAGTTTGAAAAAAGGATCGCCTTGATTTATTCATATCCGGGTATGACCGGTGAAATTATTGATTTCTATATTGATAAAAAATATAAAGGAATTGTTATCGCAGGAACGGGGTTAGGCCATGTAAGTACGGAAATTTACGATTCCATAAAAAGAGCAATAGAGGACAATATTACAATTATAATGACGGTGCAAACTTTACACGGATTTACAGGAATGAACGTTTATTCTACTGGCAGAGAATTACTCAGTCTCGGCGTCATCCCGGGAAGAAATATGATTCCCGAAACTGCATACGTGAAATTAGGATGGGTACTCGGTCAAACAAGTAATAACGAGGAAATCAAAAAATTATTATTAACAAATATTGCCGGTGAATTTGTCGAAAGGGAAATACCAATCGCTTTTAACTATAATATTGATTCATTACTGAAAGAAAATAAATTATAAAGAAAAAATAATTTAAATCTCTATTTTTTAAATTTTATCGCCAAAATTCTTTTATTAATCATAAAAAATTTAAAGTTTCCTTAATTATATTCCAAAACTTAGAATTATAACATGTGAGATAAATGGGAAAAAGAATCTTAGCTCAGCGAAAAGGACGCGGAAATCTATGGGCAAGATCGCCCAGTCATAGACATATAGGTGCCGTAAAATATCGCCCTCTGGGAAAAGATGAAGAATCACGGAAATTTAAAGTTATTGATTTATTACATAGCCCGGGAAGGGGCGCACCCGTTGCAAAAATAAGATATGAAGATGGTACTAAAGATTTATGGTTGCCTCCTGAAGGTGTATTCGTAGGAGATGAATTTGTTCAGGCAAAAAAAGGAAAAATAGAAATAGGCAATATATTACCGCTTAAAGAAATTCCGCTGGGAACTCTCGTTTTTAATATTGAAGGCACTCCTAATGATGGAGGAAAATTCGCAAGAGCATCAGGAGTTGCCGCTCTAGTTAATAATAAATCGGGAAATAAAGTTCAAGTATTATTCCGATCTAAAAAAACCAAATGGTTTAACGAAAATTGCATGGCAACCATCGGGGTTGTAGCAGGAGGCGGAAGGACGGATAAACCGTTCATGAAAGCAGGGAATAAATTCTACTATATAAGGTCTAAGGCTAAAAAATGGCCCGTGGTGAGAGGTGTCGCTATGAATGCTTGTTCGCATCCTTTCGGCGGCGGTGCTAAACAATCTCCGCACAAACCTACAACCATCTCAAGAAATGCACCTCCCGGAAGAAAAGTAGGACAAATCGCCGCAAGACGTACGGGTCATAGAAACTAAATTTTTTATAATGAAATCTTTTCAATTATTAATTAAACCCGTCTCTTTCAATTGTAACCTCAATTGTAAATACTGCTTTTATCTAAGAGTTTCTGAAATTTATGGAAAAGAAAAAGCCCGAATGGGCTCTGAAATCCTTGAAATTCTTACCGCTAAATACCTAAAATTTAAGTTTAAAGAATCGATATTCGGCTGGCAAGGTGGCGAACCTACACTCGCAGGACTTAATTTCTATAAAAAAGCCATCCGGCTCCAGCAAAAATATGGCTCATCCGGACAAATAATCGGAAATGCGCTGCAAACTAATGGAATCCTAATTAATGATGAATGGGCGGAATTTTTCAATAGATATAAATTCTTAATCGGGTTAAGCCTCGACGGGCCTAAAAAGATTCACGATAAATATAGACTATCAATTGGGGGTAAATCAGTCTGGCATAAAGTTATGAAAGCTGCAGAAATTCTTAGAGAAAATAAAGTCAGCTTTAATATTTTATGCGTGGTAAGCAAGGCAAATGTAAACCATGTCAAGGAATTATATAACTTTTTTTTAGAAAATGATTTCAGATACCTTCAATTTATACCCGCTCTTGAAGCAGATGAAAACGGGAATAGAGCTCCTTTCTCCATAAGTCCGGAACAGTATGGCAAATTTCTTAAAGAATTATTTGCACTGTGGTCTAAAAATCCGGGTGCAATGTCTATTAGAATGTTCGATGCTATTTTAGCCCGCCTTTTAAATAAACCTATGGGTTTTTGCACATTTGAAGAAAAATGCCCCGATTATATGGTTATCGAATGGAACGGCGATGTGTATCCCTGTGATTTCTTCGTGAAAAAAGATTATTTCCTCGGAAATATTAAAAAAGATTCTTTCTCGGTTATTAAAAATAGGAGGGACAATAAATTCGGAAAATTAAAAGTAAAAATTGCAGAAGATTGCGTTAAATGCAGGTGGCGAGATTTATGTTTCGGCGGCTGCGTAAAAGATAGAATATTTCCGGCAAATCAACAACCCCAAAAATCATATTTTTGCCAAGCTTATAAAATCTTTTTTGATTTTTCCATAAAATCCTTTCAAAATCTATCTAAGAAAGTATAAAAAATAAATTAAATTTATCAAATCTAAAAATAATCATCATACATAAAATCTTCAATAAACTCATCTTCATCAATGTAAACATTTGTCCATTCAGATAAAAAGCGTGCCTCTCTAATCATGTTATTCATTAACAGTGATTTTAAAGTAGAATAAACAGTCTCTAAATAAGGTTCTATTTTCGACCATTTATATAATTTATATGCCTCATCAAATAGAGATTCTTCGAATAAAACCTCATAATAATTTTGAATATCATATTCATCAAAGTTAATTTCTATTTTTAACCATTTAAATAATTTATAAGCATCTCTGATAAATCCATTTTTAAATAATTTATGATAATATGATTGAACTATTTGTTCAGTAAAATCTGGTAGGATTTTTGACCATTTAAATAATTTGTAAGCTTGCTTGATAGCTCCTTCTTCAAGAAGTTTTCTATAATCGGATTGAATGTCGTATTTACTAAAATCAAATTTTATATTTAATAATTTTTCTAATTTATATATATCATTAATTTCGCCAATTTTAATTAATTCTTTATAAAATGATTGAATTATATTTTCATTAAAGTTCTTCTCATCATCGAGCAAATCAAATAAATCAAAAAAAAGTTTTAAATTACCAGTTTCAAAAAATTTTTCAAAATAAATTTGAGAAAATGATCCTTTAGGTTTTATTTTTGTCCATTCATATAACTCCTCGATTCCACCAATCCAATCTTCTCTAAGATATTCATCATATAATTGATGTATTATATTTTCTGTAGGTTTAATACCAGTCCATTCAAATAATTCACGAAAATCTTCAAGTTCTCCACCTTCTATTAATAAATAATAATAATATTTTTGAATGATTCGTTTATCGGGTTTAATATGAAAAATCTTATATAACTCATGAGCTAGAGGCCCCCAATCGTAACAATTAAAACCCTCTAAGAAAAGTATACTCTCATAACCTAGTTGAATAAGATGTTCCTCTGGATTAATCGGAAATAATTCAGACAATTCCTCTATTTTTATAGAATTATCCCCTCCTAATATATGGACATAATACAAATGAATCATAAGGTCGCTAAAATTAGGTCTTATTCCTGTCAACTTAACTAATTGAAGTACTGTGTAAAAATCTTCCCATTCCCCTATTAAATAGTGATATAATTCTAAAATGCAATCTTTAATGGGTTTTATACCAAACAAATTGATTAATTCTTTTATATCTTCATAATGATCATTTTTTATCAATGATTTAAAATATAATTGGATAGGTATACTAAATTCTGATTTAATGTCTAAGAATTCATATAATTCGCGAGCTTTCCTATAATTTTTTTTTATAATTAAACTATCATAAACCGGTTGAATAATTGCTTTATTGATATCTGGTTTTATTTTTGTCCATTTATATAATTCACGGGCCTCAGAAATTTGTTCACTTTTTATTAAAGTTTTATAATATGATTGAATAATATTATTTCTTAATTTTGGCCCTATATTTATCCATCTATATAAATAATAAAAATTAATTATTTTTCTTTTTTCACTTGATTTTTTATTATATTTCTTTATTTTATTTTTAATAAAATTCCGCTCCAAATCAAAAAATTTCGATAATTCACGAGCCTCACTAATCCAATTATCCTTTATTAATTCTTTACAATAAAATTTAATTAAAGTTTGACTAAAATAAGGTTTAATTTTTAACCAATTAAATATCTCCTTTAAATCTGTAAAATATGATTTTAGCAAACTTTCATATCCTAATTGAATAATATATTCATTAGGCTCTACCTTAAATAGATTATATAATATTAATACTCCCGAAAAATTTTTATTTATTAATAATTCTTCGTATTTTATTTTAATAATAGATTCATTTGGCTTTATTTTTAACAATTTAATTAAATCTATTATATCAGATAAATCATTATCCTCATAAATTTTATTTTTTCTAAACAATGTTTCATATAACGATTGAACAATAAAATCACTAAAATTAGGTTCAATGCCGGA
>CAZVTX010000025.1:0-19431 GCA_964629395.1 uncultured archaeon | reverse complement strand
AAATAATACTTGAGTCCCATCAATTATTCAGATATATTTCCAGCCTAAAAGGATTTAGATATCTTAAAAAATTAAGAATTGGAGCAAAAATTTTTGCAAAATATTTAGAATATTCAGAATTAGCAAAAATGAAAAAAGATGCAGTAGAATTTGTAAAAAAGTTATCCAACTCATGTAGTTTATTTATTGTATCTCATAATAAGACGGATAGTATTTTAAACCATTTGAAAAAAGAAGGTTTAGATTCTTATTTTAAAGGTATTTATGGAAGTGATAAATTACCTGCCTTAAAACCTAATCCTGACGTATTTTTGCCTATTTTTGAATTATTTCCTGATTTATTATCTTCTGATTGCATAATGATCGGTGATATGCCAACGGACATAGAAGCTGCAAAAGAAGCGGGATTTTGGACAATCGGAGTTTCAAATGGTATTAGTAAAATTGACGTTATCCGTGATTATAAGCCCGATTTAATAATTAACTCGTATAAAGAATTAATTGAAAAATTAGAATATATAAATGAGACAAAAATCAGTAAAGAAGTTAAAATAAAATCATAAATGGTGAAAAAAAAGATGGTTATGACGGAATTAAAATATAGTTCTGAAGTGAAGGATGGAAAACCGGTTTTAAGAAACTATAATGGTGAAATTATTCAAGAAGAACAATTATTCAAAAAACCTCATGAAAATTTTCTATATAAACTATTAAAATGGAATATTTTTGATACAGCTAATGATTTATGGCGTAATTTACTTGATAAATTAAATTTACTTGAAAAACACGATGAACTTCAATGGTGGGCAGCCTTTATCTGGGCTAAAGAAGCTATGAGAAAACTTTGGAATCTTAAAGTTGAATATCAAGATAAAAGACTTCCGCTTGAATATGGTCCTGCGATTATAGTAGGGAATCATCAATCTCATTTGGATCCCTTTTTCATAGGAGGGGCGGTATATCGAAGAATTAGATGGATGAGTAAAGAAGAAAATTTTAAGACCCCAATTGTGAGGACACTATTTACAAATCTCGGTGCGTTTAAGATAAGGAGAGGTGCAGGTGACATGGAAGCATGGGAGCAAGCAAAAAATATTCTATATAATGGAGGCTGGGTCGGGATTTTTCCTGAAGGTACCCGTTCTGAAGATGGTTCTTTAGGAGAATTCAGAACTGGGGCAATTAGATTAGCAATAGAAACGGGAGTTCCAATTATTCCTACTTACGTTATTGGCTCTCGAGATGCTTTACCCAAAGGAAAATTAATAATGAGACCTGCTAAAGTTACAGTTAGAGTTGGTAAACCTATATATTATGATGATTATAAGGATAAACCAATAACATATCCAGAAGCTAAAAAATTAGCAGCAGAATTAAGAGAAGAAGTAATTAAATTGAAAGATGGTGTTGGCTTTAATAAAAAGGGTAATGAACAATTATCTATTGGAGGTCCCGAAGATGCTATAAAAAAATCAGACTCTAAAGGAGTTTTAAAAACATTAAAATATTATTTTAAACAACTTTTACAATTGATAGATGATTCTTGGTATGCACTTTTGCGAAGTCTTGAAGTTTTTGGTTTAAGAGAACAATTTCAGGAAACAATTTATCATTTTTCTGCAAATGTAGTTGGTGCTTGGACAAAATTAATGCTTCCATATAAAGCTCTTGATTTTCACTATTTTCCAAAGGAGGGTGGTGCTGTTGTTTGCTGTAATCATAACTCTGAATGGGATGTAATTATAATAGCAACAAGTATCGAGCAACAAACAGGAAGGATTTTATATCAGATGGCAAAAGATTCATTATTTCAAATTCCAATCGTTAATGCTTGGGTAAGAACTCATCATGCATTTCCTTTGAGAAGAGGAGAACATGATATTGGTTCATATTTATATGCTAAGGAAAGATTATTGGAAGGACATTTAGTTTGTGTATATCCTGAAGGAACCACTAATCCTGGTGGAGGAAAGCTTTTGCCCGGGCACACAGGTGCTATGCGATTGGCTATTGAAGCAAAAGTCCCGATTATTCCTGTTGGAATCACAGGAACAGAAAATATATATCCAAAACATGCAAAAATGCTGAATTTTGGTAAAGGGTGTATTCTTAAAGCAGGAGAACCATTTTTAGAACACAAAAAATACTGGGATGCTGCCAGACCACCTAATTACAATGAACTTAAGGAATTAACCGCACAATTAATGGATAGAATTAAGAATTTATTACTTTATGATTCGCCAGACGCATAGGTGTTAAAAATGGCACTCATCGAGAAACCAAAAGTTGGCATTCCAAGAGCTTTACATTATTACAGATATTTTCCTTTCTGGAAAAAATTATTAGAAGAATTAGGTGCGGAAATAATTTTAAGCCCTCCTACAAATAAAAAAATAGTTGAAGAAGGAACAACCTACGGATTTGGAGAATTATGTTTACCAGTAAAAGTATACTATGGACATGTATTAAAATTGATAAGTGATCATCCGGATTTAGATTTTTTATTTGTTCCGAGATATGTTGCTGAGGTCAAGGATGCCTATTTCTGTCCTAAATTTCTCTCGCTTCCAGATGTTATTAAAATTTTACCGAATGTACCACCTATATTAAAATTTGAGGTTAATGTAAAAGAATTTCCATTAACAATATCAGTAATTGAATTAGCCAAGCAGCTTGGGCGGGGTCAAGCAAGAGCACTTGAAGCATATAAAAAGGCAAAAAAATATTTTAAGCAATACCATGATTTTTTAAGAGCAGGAGCCCCGGTAGAATATGCACTTAGATTGGTAAGACAAGGAAAACCTTTTAAATTGCCGCCAAAAAGAAAATCTGGAGGAATAAGACTTTTACTACTTGGTCATGCTTATAATTTATTTGATACATACGTTAATCTTGACTTTCAGAAAAAACTCCGAAATGAAGGTGTAGAGATAATTACAATCGAAAATATGCCTGAATATATCTTTAAAAAACCGGTAATTGTTAATAGAAGACTTAGAAATTATTGGCGCCATGAAGAAGAAATTATGCAAGCAATTCGATATTTCTTAACTAAAGGAAGGGAAAAAATCGATGGTGTTATCTTTTTAATTAGTTTTGCATGCGGTCCGGATAGTTTAATTGCCGAGTTAATTATGAGAGATATGAAAGTAGTAGGATTACCTTTCCTTCAAATAATTATGGATGAGCATTCTGGAGAGGCAGGTTTAAGAACCAGAATTGAAGCTTTTGTAGATATGATTAAAAGAAAAAAGAAAAAATTATATAAAATGAAAGCCTCAATTGAGGCTTAATTTTGTTTAAATTATATCAAAAGGAAATAACAAAAAGAGATGATTAAAGATTATGAAAGTATCATTTCCAAACATGGGAATGAGTTGGCCGGCTTTTAAAACATTATTTGAATGTTTAGGGATTGAGGTAATATTACCTGATCCTACAAATAGAGAAACAATTAAATTCGGAGTTGCTCAAAGTCCTGAATTTGTTTGCTTTCCGTTTAAGCCTACTTTAGGTGATCTTAAAAATGCTCTCGATAAAGGTGCAGATACCTTAATTATGGCTATAGATTGCGGTCCTTGTCGTTTTGGATTTTATGCAAGTGTTCAAGAAAGAATATTACGTGATTTAGGTTATGATAACTTTAGATTAATTCCTTTAGATCAAGCAGATTTACTTGAATTTAAGTGGCTTGATACTCTATATGAAGTAAAGCCAACCAATAAAATAAATTTATATAGAAATGCTGTAAAAGCAGCCATTTTTTTCTTAAAAAAGGCAAAATATATTGAAGATATTCAAACTGCCGAGGGAATATTTAGAGCTTATGAGATAAATCAAGGTGATACAACACGAACGGTTAAAAAATTATTGAAAAAATTAGATAAAGCAAATACACTTAAAGAATTAAGAGAATTCAAAAAGATAATTAAAGAAGATTTTAATAAAATTGAAATTGATAAAAAACGTAATCCTTTAAAGGTTACACTTACCGGAGAAATTCATGTAACTTTAGAGCCCGCTGTAAATCTGGATATACGTAGAAAATTAGGTGAATTAGGATGCGAGGTTTACCAAAGTCTAAGTTTATATGATTGGGTTGTTCATAAATTTCACCTTAATTATCATCGTAAATGGTTAGAATATTTAGCAAAACCGTATATCCCTATGGATATAGGTGGAGAATGTGTATGGGTGATTGGAGAATATATCAATTCTGCAAAAGAGGGACGTGATGGATTTGTTCATACTTATCCTTTTACTTGTATGCCCGAAGTAACAGCACGAACAATAATTAATAATAAATTAAAAAAGATTTATGATTTACCTGCAATATATTTTTCTTTTGATGAACAGAGCGGGGCAGAGGGCTTCCGAACAAGATTGGAAGCGTTTGTTGAACTTATGCATACTCGCAGAAAGGATCGCTTAGAAAAAACTAAAAAAGTAGATCCTAAAGTAAAAACTTATAAGGATCTTTATAGTATTTCCGGAAATAATTTCCTTAATGAATGTATTCAATTAATTGAAACAAAATAGAGGTAAAAAAAATGGTTCAAGCAACAGAAAAAATATATAATAAGGATAATAAAAAGGATGCCTTTTTAGGTATTGATGTAGGCTCCGTTAGCGTAAAATTTGTTCTGATAGATAGTGATGGAAATGTATTAACCAGCGTATTTTTACGTAATCGGGGCTCTCCGATAGATTCCGTAAAATATGGTATGCAAAAATTAAAGGAAGATTTTGATAATCTTGATGAATTAAAGGATTATGCGATTAGATCTGTCGGAACCACTGGTTCTGCAAGATATTTAACTAAAGCAGTGGTCGGTGCTGATATTGCAAAAACTGAAATTATTGCACATGCAGTTGCAACTCAATCCATGTATCCCGATGTAAGAACAATTCTCGAAATTGGCGGACAGGATTCTAAAATAATAATCCTAAGAGACGGTATAATTGTAGACTTTGCGATGAATTCTGTTTGCGCTGCGGGAACAGGCTCATTTTTAGACCATCAAGCCTCCCGTTTAGGTATTCCAATCGAGGAATTCGGAGATTACGCGCTTAAATCAAAAAATCCCGTCTCAATTGCGGGCAGATGCACTGTTTTTGCGGAATCTGATATGATTCATAAGCAAAATGCAGGTTATTCTAAAGAAGATATCATTGCCGGTTTATGCGACTCGCTTGTAAGAAATTACCTGAATAATTTAGCTAAAGGAAAGGAGTTAAAAGAGCCGGTTGTCTTTCAAGGAGGCGTATCTTTTAATAAGGGCATCGTCAAAGCATTTGAAAGACATTTAGGATGTAAGGTAATTGTTCCTAAACATAATGTCTTGATGGGTGCCTTAGGTATGGCAATAATCGCAAAAGAAAATTTTTATAACAATGATATTGTCTCAAATTTTAGGGGTCTTGAAGTGGCAGAACAAGAATTTAAAACTTCCGCATTTAATTGCGGTGATTGCCCTAATAACTGTGAAATCGTTGAAGTAAGAATGCCAACGGAGACATCTGAAGATATTGATGGCGATGTAATAGCCCGATGGGGCGATAGATGCGGAAAATGGGAGGTATTTTAATTATTTCTGGATGTGATTACTACAATTACTATTTTAATAATTAGGATATTCTGAAATTTCTTAATATGTTATTGAATTGATTATTTTTTTAAATAAATATCGATTTTAATAAAAAACAACGAAAGCATTAAAAAATATTAAGGGAGAAAAATGTCGGAAATATTCAAGCAATTAAAAGAAATTGCTTCGGAAGCTATGGAGACAATTAAACATAAGGCAAAATTATCTTCAATTTTTGATATTTTTACCGAGAAAGTGATTCCTACATTTGTCTCGGAAAAAGAATTAAAAGAATATTATGAAAAGCGAATGGAAGAACTTAATGATTTTATATATAAATTATAATAAAGGTGAAAAAAATGGCAACAACATCTATATTTGAAGAAGAAGAAAGACCTAAATTAGATAAAAAAGCTCTTCAGAGTGATATTTTATATTATTTAACTAAGGGTGTTGGAGGAGCATTCTTAAAGACTTTTACAAAATTACAAATTGAAGGCGAAGAAAACATACCTTTAATAGGGAAAGCAATTTTAACAACTATTAGTAAAAATCCGATTAGAGATATGCTTATTATAAGTCAAATTACCGGTCGTAAAGTCCATTTTATGATTAACCATAAATTAATGAAGCAGAAAGTTATAGGACCGGCATTGAAATCAATCGGAATGTTTCGCAGCACTATGAATAAAGATGATACGGAGCCAATTGATAAAGTATTTGAAATCTTAAATGAAAAAGGAAATTTAGTGGCTATGACCCCTGAGGCGAAATATGACCGTGAAATTCAGATAAAATCTATTGCAGGTATTATCAAGTTTGCAATCGCAGCAAAAGCACCGATAATTCCTCTTGCGGTCGTTGAAGTGAGCAATAAATTATTTAATTTAATTCCATCCTTAGGATTTGTTGTAAAAGTTGGCACACCCTTAAAAATTGAAAGAAAGCTTAATAGGGATAAATATAGAAATGAAAGATATAGATTAGCAGAAGAGATTCTAGGTATAATCGAGAATCTCAGAAATTCTATTAAAAATCGTGAAGAGGTAAATAAAAAATGACCGAAAATACGGAAAAAGATAATCCTATAGAATTTGATAATATAAAAGAATTATTTGAGGAAATCAAACCCGAAACAGAGGAGGGAGAAATTATAACGGATATGTTTTATAATTCTATTAAAGGATTTTTCGAGCTCGGGTTTGAATTAGCTAAAAATCTGAATTTAGAACTACTTTATGATAAATTTAAAGGATTCGATAAAGAAAATAATAAGAAAAATAAGTAAATTCTTTTCTATTTTTTATTTTAAGAATAAATCATAATTTATCCTTCTAATTTAAATAATTTTTGTTTTCCCATGCATGGATGCGTATTAATTACCCAAAATTCCATTTTTTTCGGAATACAAGTTATTGTCGCCAGAGTGGAGCCAACTTCTCCATGTGTACAAATAGTATCATCATCGGGTTCACGTCCAGCATGATCGCTTAATATTTCATACATTATATCTTTATTCAACTTTCCTTTATTTTTCATCATTAATTCATGAGCTCTTTTAAATCTTCGCTGAGGTGAAAGATAGTAGGGCCTAGTCATATGCTTAGTTTTCCATGTTACCTCTTTTGGAACATTAGCGTCCATGAGCTCTTTTGTCTGATATAGGTTGGTTTGGACAAGAATTCCATCTTCGGGATAATGTAAGGCATGACGAGAAGCTGTAGTTTCAATTACAACAGCATTTCCTTGTTTATCTAAACATCCATAAAAAGAGCCATTTCCGCGTATCGGACATTTAGTTATAAATTCAATTGCCTCATCAACATTAGAGCAATTTTCGAGTGCCTCTTGACATAATATTGTGCTGGGAAGTCCGCCAATACGATAATCGGGCTTCCCATTCACATCTTTTTTCCAAGAACGTCCATAGTTAATTCCTATTGCAAGCCCTTTTTCATTCATCCCATGATGCACACCTGCAATAAAATCTTGCGTTAAACCAATTGTTTTATATTTATCATCTGGTTTCTTAACTCTTACAATCTGATATTCTTCCAATTCATTCGGAAAATCATAATTTCTGGCAAAAACATCGATACCATCGCTGGTTGCATTTCCTAATGCGAAAATCTGGGTGCAACCTATATTAGATGGCCAATTCATTGTCAATGTTGGATGACCAGTTAATATTTCTAATAGATTTAAAGCATATGCGAGATTCTTTTTTATTTTAAAACCATCCGCCATACCTAATATATATTCATGGGTATTGGGTGCATATTTTTTAAGAACTGGTTTGAGTTTTCTTTTAGAGAACCAACCAAGTATTTTTATAAGCATTCCCATAGTCATAAATTTAGGTTTAACATTGGTAATTAAATCGGACGTAATCATCTCATTAAAAAATTTATCATATCTCTCTTTAAGTTTTTCAGCTTGTTGGAGACCCATATCATACTGAGAGCCTTCAACCTCAATATATGTAATCTTGGGCTCTTTATTGTCTTTGTTATTCGATTTTAATTCTTGTTGGGTCATATTATCATCAAAATTGAATTATTTATTATTTTTTAAAAAAAATATTAGTTAAAAAAAATATGAATTCAATATAAAATATTTTAATTATATTAATATCTTGTTCTTGTCGCTTGAATTCTTAATTTTGCTTTAGTTTGCTCCTTAGGATCTTGCAGAATAATATATTGCGTTTTAGAAGGTAATTTTATCTCTATTTCTTCTTTTGCTATTGTTTGATCTTTCTTAAGATGGTCTTTTTCACGAAGATATAAGGTTAAATGCACTACTGCTGGCTTTCCTGTCCGCACTGTCTTGAATTCAGACCAAATATTCATATCAGCTTTACTTGTGAATACCTGATTCTTTTGAAGTTTAATCACGCCTTTATGTGGAAATCTCGATTTTAACATTTTATCCCCGTCAACTCTTAAATAAAATTCGCCAACTCGACCTAAAATATCATAATCTTTAAGAGTCTTTAGGCTCATTAAATCTACCGATATTTGATATCGTTCTTTTTCCTTTCCAACATTATCTTGAGTAAAACTTTCGTCTTTAGCATGCGTTTTTTTTCCTTTTACATAAACTCTTTGAGGAATAATTATTCACCGAAAAATTATTAAAATTAAATTATTTATAACTCAAATTACTTATATACTCTAGAGATTTTTTAATTTAATATCTTTTTTATATTATATAAATAATCAGTGAGGGATTGCAAATAAAAATAAAACAAATTTTTGAATACAAGTGTGATTGGTTTCAATTTTTCGAATCTATTCTCAGAAATGAAATAGAAGATGAAAGATTTGTTAAAAAATATATAAAATCGTATATAGTTGAATCAAATTTTAAATCAATAGCACAGTTTAGAGAATATAATCCAAACTTAGAAATTATTGAATCTAAGGAAGCAAATTTTTATAATATTAGATATGAAAAAGAAAAATTTCTTTATCTTGATAATGAAAATCCTCGTTTTTGGATAATTCATAGTTTAGAAAACCAGATTAATGTTTATCCAAAAATAATTGATATTTTTTGTAATAGTTATTTACAAGATAAAATCTATATTCCAAATCAAATGATGGAATATTATCGAAAAAAAAATGGTAAAGATTCATTAGGAGTAAGCTTGAAATTTAAACAACTTTTAAGAAATAATATTTCTAAAGAAGAAAATTTAAAAAATATAGAAGAATTCATAGATAATTATTCTTTAAGATTATGGTTAAGAACTCCAGAAAAAATAGACTTTTTCTTAAAAAATTTTAAAAAAATAGGGATTCCGATTAATTATAGTTTTCTAAATTTTGCATTTTATAATGATGATAATGAATTAATAATGAAAGAAAACTTTCATAGAGATGGAAAATTCACTATAATTAGGGGTTCAGATTTTTTAAAACACGTTAATTTTGTTGAAAAAGTGAGGGATGATTATTGTTCAAAAATAAAATTAATCGAGGATTACCGGATTGATTGGTCCAACAATAAAGGAGAATTAATTAATATTTTAATTAAAAAAGAAATTGATCCTAAAAAATTATTTAATATTATAAGATTAAATCAAGAAATTTTCAGAATAATTATATTCCCACTTATTAGAGAAAAGGATTATTATTATTTTGATTGTTTAGATATTCATACTGGAGGTAGATTCTCATTACAACTTTTTAAAAGATTTATGTATATAAATTTAAAACCCGATTCCTGTGGTAATGTCGTATTTCGTCTTGTTTCTAATTTACAAAATTATATTTCTCCTGAGATCTCCATCGAAATTGATAATCAAAATATTAATGTTTTAAATTAAAAGTTGAGGTTCTCTTGAAGAAAAAAATCTCTTTTATAAAACTTTCTGAATCTACAAAAGTACTTAATTTTTTATTAGCTTGTTTTAAAAAATTGAATTTAAATATCAAATTTTATTGAAAAATACAGAATCTCTTGAAAAAAGAGTTTATGAGTTAAGAGAAAAAATAATTGAATTTTTAAAGCAAAGGAGAATCATTGATTATTTTTATCCTTAGAATTTTCTATTTTTCATTTCTTATATCATAATTAATAATAAAAAGAGCAAATAGAACGATAATTCCTCCTATTATATTTTCAATATCGATTATTTGTTTAATTTCCAAGAAAATAGCAACTAATAGCGTAATGAATGGTTCTATATATAAAAAAGATGCTACTTTCAACGATTTCATATTTTTCTGTGAATATTGCCATATATAATACCCAACTACATAACAACCTACGCCTAAATAAATCCCTACAATGAAAACTAGAGGATTAAGAAAATTTTTGAAGAAAATTTCTAATTCTCCAAAAATAAAAACCAAGGTAAATAATTCAATTGTTCCTAAATATGATATTATTTTGAGCATTCTTATATTTGATAATTTTTTAGAGATTTTTTTAGTAATTATTGAATATATGCTCCATAAAATTGGGGTTAAAAATGCAAGGAAAAGACCTAAGAAATTTGGGGATTTTGGTGCAAGTGTTCTTATATCGCCTCCAGTAACTAGTAAAAATCCTCCAATTGTAGCAATAATAAATCCGATAATCTTTTGGAAATTTAGGCTTTCTTTAAAAAAGATCAAAGCCAATAACGTTATTAAAACGGGAGATAAGAGACAGACAAATAACGCTGGAAGTGAAGGCCCTATTAAATTAATAGAATTATATTGAGCGTAAAAAAAAATAGATATACCGCTTAAACTTGCTAAAATTAAAAATAACCAATCAGTAAAATTCAATTTTTCGTTTTTTACATTTAAAATCGAATTGTTTTCAGGAATTAAACGCATTATTTTATCTTTTTTTCTTAAATAAATAATTATATCAATAATAACAAATGTTAAACTCGCTATAATAAATCTATATAAGGCTAAGGAGAGCGGGGGCATTATATTAATGGTAAAATTCACCATAATAAATGATAATGCCCAAATGGTAATCATTAACAACAATAAGCTATATTTTCCTTTATCTTCCAATTATATTCATATTTTGATTTAATTTAAGGGATAATTAAGATGATGTTGTATCTTACAAAAAATTTATACCTAAATTAATACAATTTTTATTTAAGAAAAATTGTTGGATTTAATGATTTAATTTTGAAAAAGATAACTTATAATGTTAATTTTATCTTAGTTGGGCAAGAACCAAATATAAAAGATGTCATCATCGACTTTATTAAGAAACAAGCAATTGAAGCAAGTTATATTAATGATGTTTTGAAGAAAATTGATTATTATGAATTTTTAATTGTTTATGAGAAAATACCCATTAGATTACGTATTTTTTCTGCTTCCAATTTGGATGAAATTATTTATAATCATGATAAAATCAAGGTTCTTGATGTTATTGTATTAATTACGGATTTAAATAAAAATACTATAGAAAAGTATGAGAGTGAAAAAGTTAGGGAATTAAATGAATATTTCTCTTTTAAAGGAATATCTGCATTATTAGATTTTAGTTTCCTTAATGTATCAAATAATTATAACGAAATTGAGAAAAATAAGGAAAAATTGATTGAGAAGGCAAAAGAATTGGATTCAATCTACTGTTTTACAATTTATAATATTGAGGATGACTTAAAAGAATTCTTCTCTACAATTTTTAATGATCTATTGTTCAAATTTCGTATTTCAAGTTTAGAACTTTTTGAAGATGCAATAAAATATGGCTCAAGTTTAATTAGTAAATAAGATAAATTTAATAAATACCAAAAATGAAATAAATATAATAAAGTCTTAAAATAGGTTTTTTTTATGTCAGAAGAAAATGATATTCTTACAATAGAGAAAAGCGAAGGAAGAAGACGTTGTCCTAAATGCGGAGAAGAAAATAAATATATGATCCATGAATCCGTAGATAAATCTACTATTATTATGGATTATCCCAGAATGTATGGAAAGAAATATAGATGCGGCAGATGCGGCTGTGTTTGGAGAGAAAAATAAAATTAAGTAATAAGTATTAAATTTTTATTTTTACAACTAATTCTTATATAACCTTTAAGTTAAGAAAAGTAAATCTCCTATAAATCCAAATAAATCTACTACTTTTATCTTTCTTCTAATACTTAAAGCAGGTTCGGATAAATAACAATTGAAATGTGTTAAGCATTTAGGGCAAGATACAATCAAATAATCAGCACCCGTATTAATTGCTTCCTCTATACGATTTTTTCTGATAATCTTAGTAAACTCATTACAACAGCTAAAAGCAGAAACACCGCAACATAGAGCATCATCTTTGATATTTTTCATTTCCACTAGTTTTATACCTGGTAATTTTCTCAAGAGCTCCCGTGGCGCATCATAGAGTTTATCACCCATTCTTCCTAGTCTGCAAGCATCATGATAAGTTACAATTATTTCCCGCTCCTGAGGAAATCTTAAAGTATCTAAAATACCAAGTTCCAATAAGAATTCAGAAAAATGTATAATTTCAAAATCAAACTTATCAAATAATTTAGGATATTCATATTTCCATGTTTGATATCCTTCAGCACAGCCGAAAATTATTTTTTTAACTCCTGCTTCCCTATATAAATTAACATTATATTCCGCAAGTTTTTTGAAAGTCTCAAAATCTCCTTTTCCCCATAAAATATCGTGTCCGCAACACTTTTCATTTAAAACTACAGGAGTAATACCCGCTTCATTTAATAAAGCAATAATCGTTTTTGCTGATTTTATATAGTCAACATCAAAATTATAAATTATATCATTCATTAACGGCAAGCAACCTAAAAAATAAGCAATATCCCCATTATCCTTTATTTTAAGCCCGGTTCCCTCTAAGAAATCTAATTTATTAGGAGGGTTAGGATTTTCCACCATAATATCTGAAATTAAAGGAATAATTCCGTCATGAGTCTCACATTTGGCAATTTTTTCTATTTCCGAATTGGATTGAGAGAAAATTTCTCTTAATTTTAAAATAAGATTAGGAATATTAACTCCTTCATTATCTTTAGTCATTGGGCAATAAATTGTACACTGTCCGCAAGTTAAGCATTCCCAAATGTCATTTTCCATGATTGCTTTTTCAATATCTAAATGTACTAAATCAAGAATTAATTTCCGAGGATTAAATTGTCCAACATGCGATAAAGGACAAACATTTACGCAACGATTACAATTATAACAATAATTTGCGGAATTTTTTATCTCTTGAATTATTTTAATATTATTTTCAATCGTTTTGGAGTCAATATTTTTCTTCTCTTTAGATTCGGTCATTTAAAATCAAATTCTCTATAAATAAAATTATTATGTATTAAAAATCCTCAAACAATTTTATATATAATTAATCTCAAAAATAAAAACTATAAATTTAGAAAAAAGAAATATTAAAATAAAAATTAATATATAGTTTAAAATAGGTTATAAAAAATTCTTAGTCGGGGTTTTTCATGATTTTACAATTAACACTTACAAGATTTATTCAAGTATATATTGTGCAGGGCACGATCGGAGCAATTTTTTCATACATAGCTTATCTTATCCTAAAAAGAGATAAGAAAAGATTAAATATGACATTTGCAGGATTTTATATAAGTGCTGCAATAGGGATATTTCTTAATTTCGTTTATGCGCCATTAACAGATGAAGTTGCTGTATTATGGCTTAATTTTTTCACAAATTACTTTATAGCATTGGCAACAATATTTATCGTCGTCTTTGATTTAATTTTATTAAAGTCTGAAAAAGTCATAAATAACACCAAACAGCTTATTATAATTTTAACTTATGCTGCTGCTCTCTTAGGATTACTATTTTTTATTATTAGCCCAGATCCAGGCGTTAAAATTAATGCAAAGACTAATTGGAAACCGGTTTATGAGTTGCCATATTACATTTATTTTATGATAATATTAAACGGTTTCTGCGTTATACCTTCAATTTTATTGTCAATTGTTATATATACCAAATTTGAAGATGATCTTCTGAAGAAAAAATGGCGTTATTTTATGCTTGGATTAATTATAATTCATACATTCATGGTCGGCACATTTACAATGAATTATTTAAACGATGAGGCTCTCAGAACAATTTGGGCATTATTATCTTTATTTTTATCTACAGCAGGCCCTATTCTCATGTATTATGGTGTAGGAAGGCAAATTCAAAAATAAATTATACTATTTTTTTTAATTTATTATTATCCTCAATTTTTATCTATAAATCGATATTATTACTTTTAATAAGGTTTTCTTTTTTCAATTTTAATAAGATATTCGCTTGCAGTTTTTTAAATTAATTATTTTTATTTTCTAATCGGCGTAGAGCAAACGGGGCATTCATCCCAATCAGCACTGATCATATATTCACATTCTGGATTCGGACATATCATTAATTGTTCCTCCTGTAATTTTTCTTGCTTAAATCGCCGACTAGCCTCATTTGCGGCATCAATACTTTTTAATAATTTTTTAGGATCAAAAGGTTGCTCACATTTACTGCAAATATTAGAAAAATCATCTTCCAAAATTATTTTGCCGCAATTTGGACAGAAACCTTTTCCTTTAACACTGCCTAAAATTTTATCCAATTGTTTTTTATCATCTTCTCCTAATTCTTCTTCGGTATCATACACTTTAATAATATTTAAATCCTCAAATCTATTTGAACCTTCAATGATATTGATTAATGCTTTCTTTTCTTCGGGGGATTCGGATATTTTTTCTGATTGAATTACAATATCGGTTAAATCGCTTCTTGAAATTCCCATATCTACTGCCTTCTTAATTATCAATTTTTTAATAAGGATTTCGAATTGTTCTCTAACTGCCTCCCAGATAAGTCCCATTTTTTTGATTTTTTCCGTTATTTTTTCTGCTTCCTTATCGAGATCATATATCTCTTTCGGCCCTATCATGTCCCGATAAATTATTTCTTCAATGAGATGGTCTTCTACCAACCGAAGGGTGATTGTTCCAAGTAAATCTTTCTCATGGAAAAAAAACACATCATTTCCCCTTACAAACATAAAGAAACCTAAATTATTAGACATTATTTTCCTTATAAAATATTGAATCTCAACCTCATCAACATCATAAACTTCACAAAACTGCTTTAAATTAAGTTTATAATCAGGTGTTAAAATTGAATTGTAATTAATTATATAAAATAATGTTAAATACAAATCTCTATTTTGCGGCAATTCGAAAAAGCGATCCCCTATTTTTAACACAATATTAATTATTTGAAATATAATTGAATCATCTACACCGATCTCTTTATAGAAATCTTTAAGATCGCTTAATTTTTCCAGATTATCTCTTAATTTATTTATAAAAAATAATTCTCCATCATTTTCAATATTCTCTTCTCTAAGCCTCTCTTCACCCCTTTTTGTAATGAAATATCTTACTTCTTGAGCACCTTCCTCTGTTAAAAAGACATTCTTTTCTATATTTTTTTGCTCTAAATGTAATTTTAAATATTTTGAAATTGTTGAACGGCTTAATTTGCAATAATTTCCAAGGTCTTTAAATCTTAGAGGTCCCAAATTTTTTAAAATAAATAAAATCCTCTTTTCATTATCTAATTCTTCGGATAAAGTTAAAATTTTTTTTCTTACCTCACTTGAAACCTTCCATGCCATATTTAAACTATAGTTCGAACTATTTATTAATTTTTTTATAAAAATTCGAACTAATATTTTTAAACTATACTCTGAATATTTGTTTTTTACAATAGTCAAAATATTAAAATTTTATGTTTTAAACGTTATAACTAAATATATAAAAAATTTCTTTAAAATTAGAAAAAATTTATTTAAAAAATAAAAAGATGTCTATTAATAACCCAAATATTATGGAAAGAATTGTAAATATTGAAAAACGGTTAGATCAAATAGAATTAATGCTAAAAAGGATATTAAATATATTAGAAGGATCACCATATAAACCACGCCCACCTGGTCCGCCAGAACCATTTCCACCTGGTCCTGGACCTAGACCCGAACCTTTCCGATTTTAACTTAAAAAAATTAACATTTAAAATTTTTTAAAAAGTTGTCTAATTACATTTAAACGATAGTACAAAATTAAGAACAAGAATATTTAATTAAAACTTCTAATTTAAATCAATTAAGAATATAAATTAATTTTAAATCATATGTTAAAAAGTTAGATTTATATATTTTAAAATTCATCGGAGTTGAGAAATTAAAAATGACCCAATAACTTTCAGGAAATCCCTGAAAGTTGGGACATAGATTTAGGTTAACAGGAGTACCTCCTGATCAAGCTATTAAATTAATTGAAGTGGATCCTAACCAAAGCATTGCTGAAATCAAAAAAACCGTACAAAGAGAATATAAATTGAATCCAATCCTCGCAATTCAATTTATTTTTAAAGGTAAAGTACTTCCGGATAACCTTAAATTCGCAAAAATCGGAATACATCCGAAAAAAGATGTTATTACCGTTATGGCAACTCAAGCAGGAGGCTGCTAAATTATAAAAGTTTCTTTTTATTCTTTTTCTTTTTATTTTTTTAAACTAAATCTTTTTAAAATAATTTTAATTAAATTAGTAGATGATCAATAAAAAACCTCAATGTTCCACATGCAAACATAATATAAATACCATTTCTTGTAGCTCTTGTGCCTCTAAAGGCATCAAAATGATTGAAAAAATTGCAAATGAATTAAATGAAGACTTACCGGAAAATCTTAGTAATGAAATTGATTCTTTTAAATATTCCTGCAAAATTATAATGAGATATCCGGAAGAATTTGAAAAATTAGATCCATTTAATTGTAAATACTACATGCCTTCTTTTTATCGATTTTAAAATTCAGAAATTTAAAGAACTCTATTTTTTTAAATCTATACTCAGATTTTATCTATTAATTTTATAACAATACAATTAAGCTAAAATTATGACATATTATAAAATTTCGGGAGATACAGACTTTTATAATTCATTAAAGAAATATAAAAATTCAACATATACAGGAATGCAAATCGGTGGAATGCATAAATGGATTTATAATGATGGAAAGTGGATAGAAATTAAAAAAGCACCCGATAGATGGAGTTTTGAATTTAAAAGTCTTAAAACAAGGCTTAATCCTGCACCTAAAAATACAGGAGCTAAAATTCAAACTAAATTTCATTGGTATATTATTGCAGATCAAATTGCCACTAAAATTGATGCTAATTCCTATATGACTGAAATGAAAGGAGTTAAATTTAAAATTGGGCATAAAAGACCTCATTGGAAAAAATTTTCTTATGAATATCCTGAACAAACATCATATAAAGAAAAAATCATAGAAATATTGGAAAGAATATTAAGAAAATTAAAAAATGAAATTTAGTCAAAAAATATATTATTCCATTAAATTATATAAAATATATATTGTAAAATTACAAATTGGTAAAAATGACTTCTCGCATTGAACCAGAACTTGTAAAGATAATTGAAGAGATTGTAGCTAAGCGATTAAAGGAAGAACTTGAAGAGCGTTCAAAATTAGTCACTAAAGATGATTTTAAAGAAGCATTGGATAGAATGGATGAGCGTTTTAAAGCCTTAATAGAGCAAATGAATAAAGGTTTTGAGGAGGCTAGGAAAGATCGTGAGCTATTACAAATCCAAATGGATAAACGTTTTGAGGAGGCTAGGAAAGATCGCGAACAAATACGTAAGGAGATGGATGAGCGTTTTAAAGCTTTAATAGAGCAAATGAATAAAGGTTTTGAGGAGGCTAGGAAAGATCGCGAACAAATACGTAAGGAGATGGATGAGCGTTTTAAGGCTTTAATAGAGCAAATGAATAAAGGTTTTGAGGAGGCTAGGAAAGAGCGTGAGCTATTACAAATCCAGATGGATAAACGTTTTGAAGCTTTGAGAAAAGAGTGGAATGAACGTTTTGAAGCATCAAGAAAAGAAATAGATGAACGTTTTGAGGAAGCAAGAAAAGAACGTGAACAAATACGGGAACAAATGAATAATTATTTTAGAGAAGCAAGTAAGGAGCGAAGTTCTATATTGAATATTTTAAGGAGTATTCAAGAGCAAATTGGGAAGCCTTTTGAACAATTTGCAAGAAATGTAATTATTCGAATTCTTGAAGGAGAAGGCTTTAAGAATGTAAAATTAAAAGCTGTTAAGTTTGAGGATAAAGATTATTCTGTATTTGAAGACACCTCAGATGTCCAAATTGATGGTTATTCCGAAGATCCTCCCGTAATCGTTGAAATTACTTCAATTTTACATGATACAGAAAAGGGAGAGAAATTAATTAAAAAGAAAAAATTTGTTGAAAAGCTAACAGGTAAAAAATTTAGAGGTTTCTTAGTTGCTGCCTCATGTGAAATTGATCAGACGCAGGTTGCCGACCTTATTGTAAAACTACGTGAGCATAACTGTGAACTTATAAATCTCTAATTATTTTACTTGTTTTAATTTTTGGATATATTCTTGTTTTTTAATTTCCCCTTTTTTCTCAAGCTTGGGCCATATTTTGAGAACTAATTTTGGAAAACACATGATAAATTTGGATATTCGTCCTGTTCCTTTCGGAACGCAGATTTCAGGCTTTTTTTTAATCATTGTTTTTATTATTGCTTTCGCTACCTTTATCGGAGGTAAAGGTTCATCTAAAAAAGTAAGCGGCGAACCCCCATGTTCGGCTTCATATTTTAACATTGGAGTATCTACTGAATCAGGAAATATCGTCGTGATATAAATATTATTCTTTCTGAGCTCGAGATTTAATGTTAAATTTAATCCTCGCAGTGCGAATTTAGTCGCTGTATATATGGAGCTATATGTTTCGGGAACTATACCTGCTAAAGATGAGATTGTGATAATCTGCCCTCCGTCTGAATTTTTTAAATAAGGTATTATTTCTTTAGTACATTGAATAGTTCCAATTAGATTTATATTAATTTGTTTAAGGATGTCGTCATAATTCGCATTTTCAAATAAAGAAGGTATAATTATCCCAACGGTATTAATAAGGTATTCTATTTTGCCATATTTTTCAACTGACTTATTAAAAAGATGTTTTATCTCTTCTAGATTTGTAATATCACATTTTATTGCTAATGCATCTTGTTTTAATTCAGCTTTCAAATCTTGTAAACCAATATCATCAATATCAGAAATAACCATATTTACGCTCAGATTATCGAGTAATTTTACCAATTCTCTCGCAATTCCTCCGCAAGCACCTGTAATCACGGCAACCTTTCCTTTTAGATATTTTTCTTTCAAGTTTTTGAAACACCAAATATATTTGCTAAAATGCTATATTTAATAATTATGAAATAAAAAAT
>CAZVTX010000024.1:0-19492 GCA_964629395.1 uncultured archaeon | reverse complement strand
GAAGAAAATAATGAGCTCCCGGAAAATACAATAATCGAAGAAATAGAAAAAGGTTATATGTATAAAGATAAAGTGTTAAAACCTGCAAAGGTAAAGATTTCTAAAAAATATGAAAAATATAATCAAAATTTAAATAATAATTAAAAAACAAGAAAGGAGTGATGTAAAATGGGAAAGAAAATAATCGGAATCGATTTAGGGACTTCAAACTCGGCAGCGGCAGTTTTAATTAATGGTAAACCTACTGTAATTCCGAGTGCCGAAGGATTAACATTAGGAGGTAAAGCGTTCCCATCAGTGGTCGCTTTTACGAAGGATGGACAGATATTAGTTGGAGAACCTGCGAGACGACAAGCAATCTCTAACCCCGATAGAACAATTACAGCGATTAAACGAAAAATGGGTACTTCCTATAAGGTAAAAATCGATGGTAAAGAATACGCTCCTCAAGAGATTTCTGCGATGATCCTCAGAAAAATAAAAGAGGATGCATCTGCGTTTCTTGGAGAGGAAATCACTGATGCTATAATTACGGTACCTGCCTATTTCAACGACAATCAAAGACAAGCTACTAAAGATGCGGGACGAATTGCCGGTTTAAATGTAAGAAGGCTAATAAATGAGCCTACAGCGGCTGCAATTGCCTATGGACTGGATAAAGATGACGAGCATCTGAAAATTGCTGTCTTAGACTTAGGAGGAGGTACTTTTGATGTTACAATAATGGAAATGGATAACAAGGTATTTGAAGTCATTTCCACTGCCGGTGATACACAATTAGGAGGTACCGATATGGATAGAATACTCGTAGATTATATTGTTGATGAATTTAAGAAAGATACAGGAATTGACCTTAAGAAGGATTCAATGGCAATGCAGAGAATTCGTGAAGCTGCAGAAAAAGCTAAAATCGAGCTATCAACGGCGATTACCACGGACATTAACTTACCATATATAACTGCTACACCAGAAGGTCCAAAGCACCTAAATATGACTCTAACTAGAGCCAAATTAGAACAATTGATTGAACCAGTGTTAAAGAGACTTGAAGGACCCATCTTAAGGGCATTAAAAGATGCCGGTCTTAAAAAGGGTGAAATAGACAAGGTAATCTTGGTTGGAGGTCCTACAAGGATGCCATGTGTACAAAAGCGATTCGAGGAGATACTCGGAAAAGCTCCTGAGCGCGGAATTGATCCTATGGAATGCGTTGCTATTGGAGCTGCCATTCAAGGAGGCGTTTTAACTGGAGAAGTCGATGATATATTATTATTAGATGTCACACCATTATCTCTAGGTGTCGAGACATTAGGAGGAGTTTTCACGAAATTAATTGAACGCAATACTACAATTCCAACTTCTAAAACCGAGGTCTTTACGACTGCTGCAGATAATCAGACTACTGTTGAGATTCATGTCTTACAAGGTGAACGAGCGATGGCGAGGGATAACATCTCACTCGGTAAATTTCACTTAACCGGAATTCCTCCGGCGCCTAGAGGTGTACCACAAATCGAAGTCACATTTGATATCGATGAAAATGGTATTCTCAAGGTAACTGCGAAGGATAAAGCTACAGGGAGAGCACAATCTATCGTAATAGAGGCTCCCAATAAAATGTCTGAAGATGAGATACAGCAGAAAATCAGAGAAGCCGAACAATATGCTGAAGAAGATAAGAGAAGACGAGAATTAGTAGAATTAAAGAATCAAGGAGAAGCTTTGATTTATCAAACGGAAAAATTGATGAAAGAGCACGAGTCTTTAATCGGAGATCTAAAAGCTGACTTAAATAGCAAGATTTCCGACTTGAGAGGTGCAATGGAAGCCGATGATGCCTATAGAATAAGAAATGCTATTGATGCATTACAAGCTTCGCTACATCAGGTATCTGCTAGAATCTACGGGCAAACGGCAGGTCCAGGAGCTTACGGAACTACAGGACAAAGCTATAATGCTAAGACCCAAGATGAGATAGAAGAAGAAAAATTCCGAAGAGCTACGGGACAAGATGATAATGTTGTCGATGCCGAGTATGAATAAGTTTGAAGATTTTTTTTAATTTTTAATTATTTTAATTTTTTTTATAAAAATAAAAGGAATAGAGGTTGATAATCATGGTAAAGGATTATTATAAAATACTGGGAGTTCCAAGGAACGCAACAAAAGAGGAAATTAAAAGAGCTTTTAGAAAGCTCGCAAGAAAGTATCATCCAGATGTTAATCCAAATGAGCCGCGTTCTGGTGAAAAATTTAAAGAAATTAGTGAAGCTTATAGTGTTTTAAGCGACGATAAAAAAAGAGAAATGTATGATAAATTTGGTGTTGTAGATGGAGATCCTGAAGCTTATAAACAATGGTTTAGAGGTGGACCTGGAAGAACAAGAGTTTATCGAAGTCCGGATGGAACCACAGTTTATTATAGTACAACGGGATCTCCGGGAGATTTTGATTTTAGTGATATTTTTAGTCATTTTGGTAAATCCAAAAATGGGGGTTTTGGAGGATTTGATTTTTTTAATGATTTAGGAGATATATTTGATGTTTTTACTAAACAAGGTAGAAGTTCACGAGTAAATACTAAAGATTTTGGTGGGCGTCCAGTAGAGGGTGATGATTTAAGATATGATATGGAAATCGATTTTATGGAAGCCTTTTATGGTGGAGAAAAACGGATTTCATATAAAGACCCTGCTACAGGAAGGATGACCACTTTAAAAGTTAAAATTCCGAGAGGGATTAAAGATCAACAAAAATTAAGATTAAAAGGTAAAGGAATGCCCGGTATTAACGGAGGTCCTCCGGGAGATTTATATATTAACGTAAAAGTAAGACCACATCCGATTTTCAAATTAGAAGGTGATGATATAATCGTTGAAAAAGAAATTCCTTTTACTACAGCCGTTCTCGGAGGAAAAATTCAAGTTCCGGGTATAGAAAAAACACTTACTGTTACTGTTCCACCAGGAACAGAAGATGGAACAATATTAAGGTTAAAAAACCAAGGTTTTTATAAAATTGGAACAGACCAACGAGGAAATGAATTGGTTAAAATAAAAATTAAGGTTCCCAAGAGAGTGAACCGAAAACAAAGAGAATTATTAGAAAAATTAAAAGAATTAGGATTATAAGAGGTGAGAGATTAAAATGATGAAATTTGATAAGTTCACGATTAAGGTTCAAGAAGCCATTATGGCGGCAAGATCTCTGGCTCAAGAGAGAGACCATCAGCAAATTGAACCTGTGCATATACTTGTAGCTCTTATTGACCAACAAGATGGAATAACTACACCAATACTTCAAAAACTCGGAGTAGATGTTAAACAATTATACAGCGATTTATTTGCCGAACTCGGACGATTGCCTCGAGTTACAGGTTCAGGTGCGCTAGATGTAGTGTTATCAAGAAATACAGCTCAATTATTTGATGCTGCTTGGAAAGAAGCGGAAATGCTCAGAGATGAATACCTGAGTACAGAACATTTATTACTTGCGATGTGCGAGTTAGATTCACTTTCAATTAATTCCATTTTAAAGAAACATGGAATTACAAAAGATAGGATTTTGCAAGCTTTAACAAGTATAAGAGGAAGTCAAAGAGTTACTGATCAAGATCCAGAAGGAAAATATCAAGCGATTGAGAAATACAGCCGAAATTTAACAGAATTAGCAAGGAGGGGTAAATTAGACCCTGTAATCGGAAGAGATGATGAAATAAGAAGGGTTATGCATATCCTTTCAAGAAGGACTAAGAATAATCCTGTATTAATAGGAGAAGCCGGAGTTGGTAAAACTGCAATCGTGGAAGGTTTAGCTCAAAGAATTGCTTCTGGTGATGTACCTGAAATTCTCAAAGATAAAGAAATTCTTGCTCTTGACTTAGCTGCAATGGTTGCTGGAGCTAAATATAGAGGCGAATTTGAAGATCGCTTAAAGGCATTCCTAAAAGAAGTTGAACGAGGGGCTGGAAGATACATATTATTCATTGATGAACTTCATACGTTAGTAGGTGCTGGTGCAGCTCAAGGAGCTATTGATGCTTCTAATATGCTAAAACCTGCCTTAGCGAGGGGTGAGCTCAGATGTATAGGTGCTACTACTTTAGACGAATACAGAAAATATATTGAAAAAGATGCTGCTTTAACAAGAAGATTTCAGACGGTTTATGTATCGGAACCATCTGTTGAGGATACTATTGCAATATTGCGCGGACTGAAAGAGAAATATGAGATACATCATGGAGTAAGAATTAATGATTCTGCCATTATTGCTGCTGCTACGCTCTCACAGAGATATATTACTGATAGATTTTTACCCGATAAAGCGATTGATTTAATTGATGAAGCTGCTTCGAGGTTAAGAATTGAAATTGATAGTATGCCTACTGAAATAGATGAAATAGAAAGAAAGATAATACAATTAGAAATTCAGAAACAAGCGCTTAAAAAAGAAAATACTAAATCAAGTAAGGAAGAACTTGATAAAATTGAAAGAGAATTACAAAATTTAAGGGAAAAAAGCGATGCTATGAAAGCTCAATGGAAAGCAGAGAAAGAAGTAATTACTAAAATAAGCGAAATACAGAAAAAGATAGAAGAAACTAAAATAGAAGCGGAAAAAGCAGAGCGGGCGGGTGATTTAGGACGTGCCGCAGAATTAACTTATGGTGTTTTAAATGAGTTGAAAAAACAATTAGAACATTACCAGGAGAAATTAAAAGAAATTCAAAAAGATAAACCGATGTTAAAGCAAGAAGTTGATGAGGAAGACATTGCTAAGATTATATCTCAATGGACAGGAATACCGATCTCAAGAATGCTGGAATCTGAGCGTGAAAAACTATTGAAAATGGAAGAACGACTAAAGAAAAGAGTAGTCGGACAAGATGAAGCTTTGAAAATATTATCAAATGCTATTCGGCGTGCGAGAGCTGGGATACAAGACCCTAATAGACCTATTGGAAGCTTTATATTTATGGGTCCGACCGGTGTAGGCAAAACGGAAACCGCTAAGGCTCTGGCTGAATTTTTATTCGACGATGAAAATGCTATGATTCGTATAGACATGTCGGAATATATGGAAAAACATAGCGTTGCCCGATTAATCGGTGCTCCACCTGGATATGTAGGCTATGAAGAGGGGGGATATTTAACAGAAGCTGTAAGAAGACGGCCGTATTCGGTTATTCTATTTGATGAAATCGAAAAAGCACATCCAGATGTATTTAATATTTTATTACAAATAATGGATGACGGAAGATTAACTGATGGACATGGTAGAGTTGTTAATTTTAAAAATACGGTGTTAATAATGACCAGTAATATTGGAAGTCAATATATCTTAGAATCAAGAGATAGAGACCCCGAGAAAACTAAAGAATTAATATTCAATGCTCTCAAGCAATACTTTAAACCAGAATTTATCAATAGAATCGACGATATTATAATATTCAACTTTTTAGACAAGGAACAAATTAAACGTATCGTTGATATTCAGATAGAACGATTGAATAAGGTCTTGAGTGATAAAAAGATTTCAATTAAACTTACAAACAAGGCTAGGGAATTTCTCAGTGAGAAGGGTTTTGATCCTGATTACGGTGCCAGACCGTTAAAGCGAGCAATACAGAATTACATCCAAAACCCCCTCTCAATTAAGATTCTCGAAGGAGAATTCATTGAGGGGGATATAATTGAAATAGATGTTGATGGAAATAATTTAATTTTTAAAAAAATAAAAAAATGAAAAATAAAAAAAGGTGATTAAAAATGGAAAGGGCTTCTAAAATAAATGATGATTTTCATAAGTGTCCTGAATGCGGTGGAAATATTATTTCCCGCAGTGAAACAGGAGATATTGTTTGTAGTCAATGCGGGTTAATAATTCAGGAAAAAACTCCGGATTACGCCCATGCAGGGAGAAGAGCTTTTAATGCTCAAGAGAGAAGAGATCGTGAAAGAACGGGCTCTCCAATTTCGAGCTTCGTTCCTGATATGGGTCTAACTACAGTTATAGATAGAAAAGATATTCGCAACCCGGACTTAAAAAGAGCTGCAAAATGGAATACAAGGATGAATTGGGAAAAACGAAATTTACTTATTGCTACTACAGAATTAAAGAGGATTGCAAGTAATCTCAATTTACCCGATCATGTTAAAGAAGAAGCCCTTCGTATTTATAAGGAAGCATTTAGAAAAAAGCTTCTTCGCGGCCGTTCTATAAATGGAATGGTCGCCGCTTGCCTATATTATGCCGCAAAGATTAAGAGATTTCCGGTTACATTTGATGAGATTATTTCGCAAACAAATGTAAGCGACAGAAATGTAAGAGTTTGCTATAGTGCTATAATCCGAGATTTAAAATTAAGGCCGCCAACAACAGATCCTGCAAGTCTAATACCTAAATATATTTCTCTTTTAGGATTAGATAATGAAATTGCCAAATTGGCAAATCAATTAATTAAAAGTTTTAAAGAAAAAGTAAGAATAAGCGGAAAAGATCCTAAAGGTATATGTGCCGGGGCAATATATCTTGCATGTAAATTAAGAAGAATTGAAAGAACTCAAAGAGAAATAGCAAAAGTTATTGGTGTAACTGAAGTTACTCTGCGTTCAAGATTTAAAGAACTTATGAAAATATTAAACATTATTATTTAAGAATTGTTTTTTTCTTTTTCTGATTTTTAAAGCTTTAAATTTATAAGCTTAAATATAAAAAATATATTTATATTCGAAATTATTCACAAATGGCGTAATTAAAATGTCTTTAGAAAAGACCGAATTATTAGACCAATTAACCGAAAAGTTTTTTATGCTTTATCCGGAAATTAGGGCGATTGTTATCGCCGATGTTAAAGGTAATATTATCATTTCAAAAGAAAAAGATAATCATTTAAGCGGTAAAATTGTTAATCTAACTAATTTCTTTAAAATGACTTATGAGAGCTTAATGCGGGATAAAACCTTCAAAAAATATAAAATGGCCTATATTGATACTATAAATTATAGTATGTTTCATTTATTAATAAATTCTCAAACAATAATAACAATTTTCCTTAAGTCTGCTGCTTATTTTGGTGAAATATCTCCATACGGATTATTTTTTGCCGAGAAAGTATCTCAGATTTTAAGAGCCAAAAAAGGCGAAGAAATAGATATGTCAATGCCGAGTTATGAATACGAGGAAAAAATATTCGAAAAATATAAGAAACAGATGCAGCAAATGGGTTTTTCAGTTGGCGGAATGTTCAGATTTAAATTTGTAATTGTTGGAGATGGTGCTGTCGGGAAAACTTCTCTCGTTCGAAGATTTACGGAGAATAAATTTGATAAAGATTATAAGAGCACAATAGGCTTAAATATTGTATCTCATACATTTAATCTACTTGATAATGAAATAACATGCTCTATATGGGATGTAGGGGGGCAAAAACATTTTGAACGCTTTAGGCAAACCTATTATCTTGGAGCTCAAGCGGCTTTTATCGTATTTGATTTAACAAATCGCCAAACTTTTGAAAATGTTGAGTATTGGTACGATGAAATTAGGAAATACGGCAATAAAAAAGATATTGTTATTATGTTAGTTGGCAATAAATCCGATTTAAAGAAAAAAAGGAAGGTTTCTTATGAAGAAGGCTTAAGAATGGCCGATAAATTATCAGAAATGCATAATTCATTAGTATCTTATATTGAAACAAGTGCTTTAGATGGCACCCGTGTAGATGAAGCATTTCAAACAATTGCTTATTTATTTATTATGAAAACTAAGGAACAGGAGCAAAAAGAAATTCAAGAAGAAGTTGCCGAACTTATCAAGAGCATTATTGCTAAAAAATCCGCTCTAAATTTATTATTTATCTCGGAAAGTTTAGTTTGGAATCCCGCATTAAAGATTCTTACAGATATTAAACAACTTGGAGAATATACATTAATAGAAAAAGGTGATAATCAAAAAATATATCAATATAATAGCGGTTTAAATCTTTATAACTGTATTTTCGATAATAAAGAAATACCTGAATGTGATGGTGTATTTATTATTTTAGATCTTATAGATAAGGAATTTGAACCGCGATGGCGTTCCGCATTAGAATGGATTTTAAAGTTAACAAAAGGAGATAAACCTATTTTCATTGGTATTTTGGTTAAAAAAGAAGATAAATACACAGAGATTATTGATAAATTAGATTTGGAAAAGTTTGAAGAAACAACCGAAAATATCTCAATTTTTATGCTGAAAGATGAATTCCATTTAGATCTTTTAGAACAGCTCAAAAATCTTCTAAATAGAATAAAATTTTCTAAATAAGAGATTATAAACGGGAAGATTTTCCTTTTTTATTTTTACTTTTTTACTTTTATATTTAATTGAAACAAAATATAATTAATAATATTTTTAAATTTAAGGATGAGTATGAGTAAGGAAAAAGTAATTATTGTTGGAGCCGGTATTGGCGGCTTAACATGCGGAGCTGTTCTGGCACATGGAGGCCATAAAGTTCTTGTTCTGGAGAAAAATCCATATATTGGTGGTGCTTGCAGTTCTTATGTTAAAGAGGGTTATACTTTTGACAGAGCCGTCCATTTATTTACATCCGGCTTAAATGGGCCATATGGCGTATTATTCAAAAGATTAGGCTTAGATTACCTGAAATTCAAAAAATATATTAACCAGATAACGGGAATGATGATTTATGGTCAAAAGGGAATTTTTCCTTTCGATATAAATGTTAATTCGCTGTTTAAAGTTTTGCAACCGAAGAAGGATTCTGGAGGTGGAAGTATAGGAGGAAAAGGTGGGGGAAAAAGTCCTATGGATGCACTTAAAGATATGGGCTTTACAAAGCAAACAATGAAAGAATTTGGAAGAGTGATGACTGCTTTAATGACGATGAGTAGAAGAAAATTAAAGGAATTATATGAACAAGAATTAACGGTTACTCAATGGTTAAATCAATATACCGAAGATCAATTTATCCATGGGATTTTTGCCTTTTTACTTGCGGGAATGTTTTCAATAGGAAATGCAAAAGCGAGTGCCGCCGAATTTATCCATTGTTTTAAAGCAGAAATGATGTCTCCTGAAGGTTACCAATATCCCGAAAATGGTTCTGCTCAAGCAATTCCCGATGCTATAGCAAAAGCTATAAAACATTTTGGAGGCGAAATTAGGACAGATTCTCCCGTTGAGAGTATTGTAATAAAAAATGATAAAGTTCAAGGAGTAATGGTTAGGGGTGAATTAATTGAAGCACCAATCGTAATCTCTAATCTTTCAATCAAATGGACTATTTTGACGTTAGTTGGCAAGGATTATTTTGAAAAAAGCTATGTTCAAAAAATGGAAAGCTTAACCTCTTCATTATCTTCCATGACATTTAAACTTGCATTAAAAGAGCCCCTAATTAAAAAATGGGGTTTTGTAAATTGTTATCATCCGACATTAATGGATTTAGCTGATAAATATCCTCCCGATCAAGGTTATCCTTTCAGCAACGGCTTTTTTGGTCCGGTTTTATCAAATATTAACTCAAATTTAGCTCCACAAGGAGGACAAACTATTATTTTTGGAACTTTAGTTCCTTCTAAGGGCCCTGATTGGGATAAATATTATAAGGTATATTGGGAAGACCTACATAATTTCTTTCCAGATTTGGATGAAAAACTGAAATTTGTAGATATTTCCTATCCAAAGGATATCGCTGCTGCTACGGGCAAACCTGAAGGTCCTGTAGAAGGCTTAGGTCTAACTCCAAAGCAAGTTGGGAAGCATAAACCATCTTCAGTAGTTCCAGGTATAGAAGGATTATATGTGGTAGGTGATACTGCAGGAAAAACAGCTCACGGTATCGGAACTCAACTTGCATGTGATAGCGGTTATAAATGTGCTTTAGCAATTTTAGGAGAACTTGATAAAAGCAAAATCTAAAAGCTCATAAACAGATTTTTAATTTTTTTAATTTTTATTTATTTTATTCAATTTTAATTATAAAATATCAAAATTATTTTTCTTAAGAATTAAGCGTTTATATAATAAAAAGTATAATTATATAATAAAAAATATATTTAAGTGTATACGATTAAAAATCGTTAAAGATTTTATATTGAGGGAAATAGGTAAATGAGTACTGATATAATTTTAGAAAAAATAACAGAGATCATTGGCTCCGAGAATGTATCTACAGATGATGAGTCATTGGTTCACTTTTCTAAAGATTTAACTATAGATGATGGAGTAAAACCAAAATGTATAGTATATATAAATAATTCCTCTCAAATAGGAAGGATTCTAAATTTAGCTAATGAAATCGGCTTCTCAATAATTCCAGTTAGCTCTTCCTGCAAAAAACGCTATCATGGGGACACAATCCCTAAAAAAGAAAATTGTGTGATTTTAAACTTATCTAAAATGAATAAAATTTTAGATATTGATAGGAAAAATCGTGTTATAATGGTAGAGCCAGGTGTAACATTCGGAGAATTAATCCCAATTTTAAAAAAACGCGGCTTAAGACTTTTACTGCCATTATTACCAAGATCGGATAAATCTGTATTGTCTACGGCATTAGAAAGAGAACCGATAACAATCCCAAAATATCACTGGGATACATCTGATCCCTTACTTTGTACAGAGGTTTATTTTGGTACGGGAGATCTTTTTAGAACAGGTTCAGCAGCAGGGCCAGGTGATTTAAAACAATTAAGAAAGCAAGGACAAGCTCATGTAAATCCGATGGGTCCTACGCAATTTAGTCCTTTTAGAGTAATCCAAGGTGCACAAGGAAGCTTGGGCGTTGTAACCTGGGCTACATTAAAACTGGAATTATTACCTTCTATTCAAAAGGTATTTCATTATAAATCAGATAATATTAATGAATTATTAGATTTTCAACATAATTTAATAAAATACAGATTATGTGATGAATTATTTATTCTAAATAATTATAATTTAGCAAGTTTATTGAAAAAAAATCCAAATGAAATTGAGAATTTATCTAAAGAATTACCTAAATGGAACTTAATTTACATTTTATCGGGTAGAGGAAAATTCGCCGCTGATAAATTAGCTTACTTAGAAGGAGATATAGATGAATTATTAGAAAATAATAAATATAAAGGATTAGAGAGAGTTCAGATCATTAAAGATTCGGAAATAATTTCTTTAATAAATACATCAACTCCTGATCCATGGAGAGCTCGCTTAAAGGGAGGCTATTATGATATTTTCTTTTTAATAAATTTGGAAAAGATTCCTCAATTTATCTCCTTAGTAGATAGCTCATTTACATCCGAATATGGTGTTTATATCCAGGCAATTAATCAAGGTACATCTTATCACTGTGAATTTGATTTATTCTATAATCCTGATAATCATAAAGAAAAAGAATTTACTAAGAATAAATTTAAGGAGATTAGCATAAGATTAATGGATGAGGGAGCATTCTTTAATAGACCTTACGGTTTTTGGGCAGAAGAAATTTTTAAAAGACATAGTGAATTAACGCAGGTTGCTTTAAAGAAGGTAAAAAAGATTTTTGACCCTAATAATATCTTAAATCCTGGTGTTTTATGTTTTGATAAATAAAATAATAAATAATTGAAATGTGAAATAAATTTGTTAGATGAGAAAGAATATAAAAAGATGATTAAGCGGTGTCTACGATGCTCGATAAGAATTTAGGGTTACCCTAAATCTCGGGAAATGCAAGTGGATACCGCAAGTTCAAATAAAAAGCTATAAATATGCTACATGCTGTCCGGCTATAGATGCCTATAACTTCCATCCGTACAGCGGAGGCGGTAAAATAATTCTCGCCTTAGCCTTAGAAATGGGAAGAATTAAGCCTTCCGAAGAATTGCGTGATATTGTTTATAAATGTACCGAATGCGGAAATTGCTCAATCTCTTGTAAATTCCTCAATACTTTAGAACCTTTAGAAATTATTATGAAACTGCGGGAAAAGCTTGTAGATGCGGGAGTTGGTCCCATGCCGAAACAGAAAAAATACGCCGAAACCGTTAAGGAAGTGCATAATCCTTATGGAGAGCCGCATAAAAATAGAATGGATTGGTTGCCAGATGATATAGAATTAGATCCAAATGCAAAAATATTATATTTTGTAGGCTGCACATCATCCTATAGAAGAAAAGAGATGGCAATTGCCGCAGTACGTATTATGAAAGCGGCTGGTGTAAAATTTAATATATTAACTGAAGAGGAATACTGTTGCGGAAGCCCGATTTACCGAACAGGCGATGTTAATACTTTTAAGGAAATCCTTAACAAGAATTTAGATATTATAGAATCCAAAGGGATTGAAACAATCGTTTTCAGCTGTGCGGGTTGCTATGACACCTTTAAAGTAGATTATCCTCTTTTTAGAAAGTATAATTTTCAGGTATTACATACCGTAGAATTTTTTGCCGATCTAATTAAAGAAGGAAAATTAAAATTTACCAAAAAAGTTCCTTTAAAAGTTACTTATCATGATCCATGTCATTTAGGACGAAATGCCGAAAGATATGAGGAGTGGAATGGTGATGAAATTAATTTAATGCCGCTTATTTCAATCAATATTCCTCCAAAGCCAAAAAGAACAGGATCTAAAGGGATATATGAGCCTCCTAGATTTATATTAAAGAGTATTCCCGGTGTTGAACTAGTTGAGATGGAACGAATTAACGAATATGCCTATTGTTGCGGTGCGGGTGGCGGCGTTAAATCTGCATTTCCTGATTTAGCAATTAGAACTGCTATAACAAGAATTGAAGAAGCTGAAGACACAGGTGCTTCCGTTTTAGTATCCGCATGTCCTTTTTGTTCAACTAATTTACAAGATGGTATTGAAGAGAAAAACTCAAAATTAAAATATTACGACATCAGTGAATTAATACTTTTTGCCTTAGGATTAGAGGAAATCCCTAAATAATTGAAAAAAGGTGAATCATAATTTTAGATAAAGAAATTCTTAATGAATTTGAAGCAGTAGTAGGAAAAAATAATATTGATGATGGTGAGGTTATTACACAGTGTTATGCTTACAATTGGTGCCAAGAGATTTTTAATTATATGCACGGAAAGGATCCTATTCCCTTCTCCGAGGTACCTAAAGCGGTAGTTTTGCCCTCAACTACAGAAGAAGTTCAAAAAGTGGTGAAACTTTGTAATAAATATAACCTTAAATTTAAAGCTCAATCAACGGGGCTCGGACCTTGGAATCAACCTTCTACGGAGAATTGTATAATAATTGATTTAAGAAGGATGAATAAAATAGTTAAAATCGATGAAAAAAATTTATATTGTGTTGTAGAACCGTATGTTAGCGGAGCTCAATTACAAGTTGAATTAATGAGATACGGTTTAAACTGTCATATGCCAGGAGCAGGCCCTATGGCATCTCCACTCGCAAGTGCAACTTCGATGAATGGTCCGGGATTTACTTCACCTGTAACCAGCCATAGTGCCAGAAATGTTTTAGGGGTGGAATGGGTTCTACCGGATGGTGAAATTCTTCGATTGGGTTCTCTAGGACTGAAAAATAATGCTGACTGGTTTAATGGAGATGGGCCAGGACCAAGTCTAAGAGGGATAATGCGGGGCTGGGCAGGAGCAAAATCGGGTATTGGTGTTTTTACCAAGGTCGCGATAAAATTATTTCCATATCCCTGCAGCACTCAATTTAAAGTATCAGGAAGGTCTCCTGATTATAATTTTGAGATCCCTAAGTATATAAGAGTTTATGTCATGGATTGTCGAAATTTTAAATTACTCGAAAAAGTTATGATCCGTATTGATGAAGAGGAAATTGCTTTTATGAACAGCCATATGTCCAGTTTTGCAGTAATGGCAATATTTTCAAATACAATTGATAAATTAATGGATAAAATCTCACTTGGCGTATTAAAAAAACCACTTGTAGTTATTATTGCTGCAATAACAAAACGAGAATTCGATTATAAACAAAAGGTTATGGAAAGTATATTAAAAGAGTTTAAATTAGAAAATGTCATAGGAACAAAATATAACCCTGAAAACCTCTTTTATGCTGAGGCCTTACGTTCTAATTTAGGTTATCATGGTTTCATTGCTACAGGTGGATTTCAATCAACTAAAGGATGCTGTGATACTGCCGCTTTATGTTTAAAAAGTGAAAAATTAAACATTAAACTTAAACAAAAATATATTGATGAAGGCGTAATTGCTGATGATCAAGGAGAAGCTGTTTGGATGACGGGTTATGAGCATGGACATTATTTTCATATGGAAGCGCCTACAATGTTTGATCAAACTGATGAACACAGCGTTAAAGGGATGGCTGAATATATGGATGCAAGCAATAGGCTCGATTTAGTGAAACATTTAGGAGCCCCTTTTTTTGTTGAGGGAGATCATATGCATGAAATGTTTGGACCTTATATGATGAATTATCATTATTGGCTTAAAAAAATTAAAAAGGCTTTTGATCCAAACGGTGCTGCCGATAGTGGTTTTTATATCTCGGCATAAAATATGATAATCTTTTTTTATATTGGAAAAATTCCAAAAATAAAAATAATTAATAAAAAGATATTATCAAAATTTTTCTTATTATTCTAAATAATTAAATATTTTAAGTAGTGTTAGGAGTTTTGTTATTCCTTTCATTTTTATCTTTCCCGTAATCCATTTAAATCCGATTTTAAGAAAAGAAATACGTTTTAGCGCTATTTTAAGGAATAATCTCGAGTCCATCTCCAAAAAACCATCCCAACCGAGAACTTTTTTCTTTAAATTTTCTCTCGGTTTGTTTGGAACACTTCTCACTTTAATCGTTCCGTTATTTATTTCAATAAAAGCTGCCCAATCTAAATTTGTTGCATTTAAAATATATTTGCGATTAACATTTTTAAAAGACTCCTTGAAATCGGGGTTATCATTAAGTTTTTCCATAATCCTTGCGATTAATCCGGCAAATCCTCGTGGTTGCTCACTTATTATTTCAGACGTATTTACATTCATTTTTATCATAAAATAATTTTATTATTAATTTATTTTTCTAAAGATTGTTTCTCAAATAATCTTCTTTTTAATTTTACAATATCTTCATTATCATTATATTCAACTAAATTTACATTTGCGAGGTCGTGGATTGCTTTTAAAATAAATGCACCTCCTATACCTGTTGCATTCTTTATTTCATCTCTCGTCATTGCTTCTTTATCTCCATGTAAAATCTTTAAAATTTTATAATGGGGATATCCTTGCCAAATTTCCGAAACTAAAACGCTATAAATAGATAATAATGCTTGAATCCTCTCGAAATTATATTCTGCCTCTTCTGCTTCTTCTGCAGCTTTCATAAATTTTTTAAGTTCTTCCCGAACTTTTTCATATTCTTCAAGTAATCGCTTTTGTTCTTCTGTTAAAGCTCCAATTTTTTGGTCTCTTTCTTGTTTTTCTTTTTCTAATTGTTCCTTATCTCTTTCTAATTGCTCTTTATCTTTTTCAAGTTTTTCCTTTTCTCTACTAAGCTCTTCGGTAGCTTTTTCTAATCTTTTCTTCTCTTCTTCTAGCTTAAGTTTCTCTTTTTCTAAAGATTCTTTTTCAATACTTAAATTATTTTTTTGTTGTTCAAGACTTTTTAAATCTTTTTTGGCTGTTCGTAAGACCTCTATTATTTTAGAAAAATTATCGCTTATATCTTCAACGGCTTTTATAGTTTCATCGATAATCTCAAGTGTGTTTATTTTTTCTGACATTTATTTATAAATCTCGCAAAACTTCTTTTTTATTTAAATATTTCATGTAATTATATTTAAAATTAAGATTTTTAATCAATAATTTCATTATATAATTCTTGTAAGAATCTCCTTATTTGATTAAAGATTTGTAATCCTTTCTCTGTTATTGTATAATATTTTCGAATTTTTCCTTCTACGTTTCTTTTTTCAACTTTTAAATATTTTGAATATTCTAAACGATTAAGCCAGGGATATAATGTTCCATCACTGATGTTATAGCCATGCTTTTGCAATTCTTCCTTTAACCATGATCCGTAAACGGGCTCTTTAGATGCATGATATAATATATGGGTTAAAATTGCCCCTTTTCTAAATCTACTAAGTGGATTAATAGCTTTCATAAAAATCTTCATATGTTATATTTTTTTCGAATTATTGTATCGAGATTTAATGATCAAAACTTTTTACTAATTTTTCTAGTAATATTAATATATTATCCTTCTTTTATTAATATTATCGAAACTCGATATCGGAATTCGATATCATAAATTTTTATGGTGGGATTATTAATGTCTGAGGAAAATAACACAGAACAAAGTGATAGCAAAAAATCAAAAACAATATTGGGTGTATCAGTTCCTGTATTTATAATGGGATTAGTTTCATTTTTCACCGATGTTTCAAGTGAAATGATACAGAGTATTTTGCCGTTATTCATTATTTCAATTGGAGGATCTCTTTTTGCATTAGGTATTATTGCAGGAATTACTACAGCATTATCAAATATAATGAAAGGATTTAGCGGATGGTTAAGCGATAAAATCAATAAAAGAAAGCCATTCGTAGTCGGAGGTTATACATTATCTAATCTTTCTAAGCCTTTTATCGCTTTTAGTCCCTCTTGGGAATATGTTCTCGGATTAAAAGCAATAGATAGATTCGGTAAGGGCTTAAGAACATCTTCTCGAGATGCACTTATATCTTTCTATGCAATTAAAAAAGGAAAGGCATTTGGATTGCATCGAGCGATGGACACTTTGGGGGCGGTTGTAGGTTCATTATTAGCCTTCTTTTTCCTTTATATTGCCTGGACATATTCTCAGATTATCTTTTTTTCATTATTTCCCGGAATCTGCGCGATCATTCTTATTCTAACAGTAAAAGATGTTGATCCTAATAAAATTAAGGAGGTTTTACCAGCGAAATATTCGGGGCCAAAAGTGGATGAAATTGATAAGAGATTCGTCAAACTTATTATAATATTAGGCGTTATTGAATTTGCCAGTTTAGACATTGCTTTTTTGATTATAAGATCTTCTGATTATATCTCCGAAGATTTCATTTTTCTAATACCTGTATTTTATTTACTCTGCAACATTGTTTATATGATATTTTCACCGATTACGGGAACACTATCCGATAAAGTAGGAAGAAAACCGGTGATAACAACAGGGCTTATTGTTTTACTTATTGCTTGTATAATGCTTGCATTTCCGATGGAGATCTCAATGTTATCCCTGATAATGATCATAATAATTTATTTGATGTATGGATTTTATTTAGCATCCGTCGATCCAATATCAAGAGCCTATATCGCTGATTTAGCGGGGAAAAATAAAAGAGGAAGGGCTTATGGGCTATATTATTTATCAGTCGGGCTTATAAGCTTATCTGAGTCCGTTATTTTCGGTTTAATCTATGAACTTTTCTCATTTACTATTGCGTTCATATATGTTTCAATCTTGCTAATGATTTGTATCATAATATTCTTAGTCACGGACTTTTCTCAAATTATGCAAAAAGAAGAATAAACTAATCTTTTTTTCATATCTTTTTTATTTTCTGCTTAAATTTAAAATAAAATGCAAATCATAAATAATTAGATAAAATCATGTTAGCTAACGATTTATATAATCATCTTAAAGAAGCAGCAAAAAAGTTTGAAAATGAAATTATTAAATCAGAAAGTTCGGAGATTGAAAAATTTTGCGAAATTACGGGCATCCGCAATTTTAAAAAAAATATTATTCCGCAGGCTTATTTTATGAGCTTTACTAATAAAATAATTAAAGAAATCTTTTTAGAAATAGGCCCTTTATTTATCTCGCAAATAAAAGGATTGATTCACGTAAGCTCTGAAGTGGAATTCTTTAAAGATATCTTTTTAAATTCAAATTATAAAGTCTCGGTAGATTTTTCTGAGCCTATTCTTAAAAAAGGCAAGAAAGGCGATTATTATTCGATAATCTTTAATATAAATCTATTAGATGAGCAAGGCAATGAAAAAATTGCCATAGATCATCATGAATTCTTTTTCAAATTATAGGAGGCTTTTATTTATGATAAAGTTAGAATTTAATCCTGAAAATGCCCGCATTGGTCAAGAATTACCAAATATTAAGAAAATAATTGATTATAAAACATATAGGCGATATAATCGGTTAATAGGAGAAATAAATCCTATTCATTTGAATAAGAAATACGCCCAAAGGCTCGGATTTGAAAATATTGTAGTTGCCGGAAATTATTTATTTGTTCATATAAGTGATTGGTTTTCTAATTTGGCCGGAAAAACCGGCAAGATAAGAAAAATTACTTTAAAATTCGGTAATCCCGTTTACATTGATGAAGAATTAACATATGAAGGAAAAATAGCGGATATTACAAAAAAAGACGATTCGATGGTTATTGTATGCGATTATATTGTGAAAAAAAATAATGATATAATAACTTGTAAAGGAAAATGTTTTTTAGAATTTAATTTAAAGGTGCGAAATTAAAATGGACATAGAAGAAGCAATTTATAAAAGAAGAACAATAAGAAGATTTAAACAAAAACCAATTCCTTTAGAAATATTAAAGAAATTGGTAGATTATGCACGTGTAGCTCCGATGGGAAATAATGTACAAGCTGTAGAATATATTATCGTTCATTCAAAAGAAATCAGAGATAAAATTTTTCCTTTATTGGCATGGGCAGGCTGGCTGCCGAGAAAAGAGCGAGTACCTGAAGAAAATAGGCGTCCTATGGCTTATATAATTGTATTAATCAATACTGAGATAAAAAAGATTGCAGATTCAGAGGAAGGCGCTGCTGTCGAAAATATATTACTTGGTGCAATGAAATATGGTATAGGAACCTGTTGGATGGGCTCAGTAAATAGACAAGAATTAAGAAAACTTCTACAAATCCCGGAAAAATATGATATAAAGCATGTAATTAGTCTTGGCTATCCAGATGAGGAATCAAAAATAGAGCCATATAAAGATTCATTTAAGTATTGGAAAGATGAAAACGGAGTAATGCATGTACCAAAAAGAGCTTTAAATGATATAATAATAAAAATAATATAAAAATCAATAAAAAAAAAGGATAAAATAGATAGAAACTTATTTACCAAATCTCAAATTTTTCATCTAATTTAGTGCTGAATACAAGCAAGTAAGGAACTAATAAATCCCATAGACTTGTCAATGCATTTAAAAGTATAACGATTACTACCCAATATTCTAATCCTTGTGAACCATAGAAAGCTAAATATACTATTATATTTAAAATGACCATAACACCGATTCTAAAAGCAGTGCCTAATGCTCCACCAATGATATAATTCCTGGGATTCTTTAATTTCTGACTTTTTCTTTCTCCATCTTTCTTGTAGAGTTTAAATATAAGGATTGGAACGATCATGAGTGAAAATGTAGCAGCAAATTTCATTAACGGTCCAATTGGTGCAAATGGATCAAATGGAAATAATAATAATGTTCCA
>CAZVTX010000023.1:0-19668 GCA_964629395.1 uncultured archaeon | reverse complement strand
CCAATATATATCATTTCTTTTTTATTAATGCCATAATGATCTTTAATTTTTAAAAGTCCTTCAGGGTTTGGCTTCCAATGTCTAACATCTTCCCGTCCAACAATATAATCGATTTCTTTTTGTATGCCAGCCTTCTTTAAAGCTTCATTAATACAAGCACGTGTATTTAATGATAAAACAGAAAATTTTACTGTATTATTTATATTAAATTCGCTTTTATTTTTAATAAAATATATCGTCTCTTCAATAGGCGTACTAGACGAGACTCCAGCGACTTCAAATTTTCGAATAATATCAAAAAAATTATTTAATTCTTGTTCATCTCCCTTTTCTACTATAAATGATAAGCATGCGGAAATACTTTCAAATTTATAATGTTTTTCATTATAAATTTCGTAATATCTTTCTGATAGTGTTTTCTTTAATTCATCCCAATTTACATTTAATTTTATTATAGTCCCATCTAAATCGAAAACAATAACTTTTTTATTGTAAAAAGGTTGTTGTAGCTTCATCATTTCAATTAAATAATAAATGAAAGTTTTTTAATAAAAAAAAAGCATCAATAAATTATTTTACGAAAAAAGATAAAAAAAAAGAAATTTTAATCCATAGCGTACTTTTGAGTCCATTTTCGTGCTTTTTCTTCAAATTTCTTCGGAGCTCTAAAATATTGTTCTCCAGCTTCGTGATTTAGAGGATCACCTGGATTAAAGAATGGAGGCTCAACATGCATCATTCCTTTAAGAGCTTCAATAATATTTGTAAGAGTTTTCGAAGGAGTCCAACCTGAAGCACCCGTAGATGCATCTACTTTTCCTACTAAATCGGGGTTTATTAAATCTAAACAAATATTTAACTTTCCTGGAGGAATACTTGAATCGATATTTGGATGCCACATTAAAGTAACGGCGTAAGCATAAGGAGGTTGAAATGGATAATTCTCCGGGAATTTTATTTCAAAAACAAATTTACCTCCTGCGTAAGGAGTTCCCTCTTTTCCGATAATTGTTAATCTGAGATGATCAATACTTCTACCCCATGGTTCTAAGATGACATAAGGGTCATCTTTAAAAGCCTCAATAGCTTCCGCATAGTCAGTTTCTTCTCTCATCGTATTTCAAACTCTAATAATTATTTATTCTTACTTTAGTGATATAGTTTTTAATATTGTTTATTTAAAAAACTTTTCATGTACTTATATTCTATAATAATATTACTATAATTTGATTATTTTAAATTATCTCTTTATCAATGTTTTTTTTCTATTTTGTCACTAACAATTTCAAAAAGATCTTATTTTTATATTCAAATTAGTAGATAAAAATCGTAAAAAATATATTTTTTTAACAATTAGAAAAAATCACTATAAAAATAATTATAAGAGTCCCCTCTTAGCTCAGCTGGTAGAGTTTTGAGAGGTACTCTCAAATGCCATAAGCGCTCGGCTGTAGATGAAATATCGCGCATAATAAGCGAAAGTTGATGATTATGCGTCAGCCGTGGAAACCGAGCGGTCGCCGGTTCAAGATTTGAGAGAGATTCTCTTCAAATGATAATCCGGCAGAGGGGATTCTTATATTATTACAATTCTAAGAATTCTTTTTATAAAATTTAACAAAATTCTTATTTTTAAAACAATTATATTTTAGTATAATAATAATTTCATCTTTCAATGAAAAAGAAAAGAACTGCAGTTGTAGGAGCTGGATGGTTCGGCAGAGCACATATTAGAAATTTCCATGAATTATCCGAATTAGTTGCGGTTTGCGATTTAAATGAGAAAAATTTGGAATTAATTAAAAATCAGTATAATCATATTAATACATATAAGGACATAAAAGACATGATTAAAAATGAAGATCTTGATGCCGTTAGTATAGTCACACCCCCAAAAATAATTCCAAAATTGGCGATACCGTGTGCAAAGGCAGGTATAGACATATTAATGGAAAAACCTATGGCATTATCATTAGATGAATTAAATTCTTTCAGACAATTTGAGGATATTCGAATTTTTCCCGGATTTATTGAACTTTTTAATCCCGTTTTTGATGAATTGCTAAAACACCTTCCAAATATCGGAAATATTATCTCTGTTGCCAGTAAGCGTATAGGTCTTTATCCTAGACGAAATTGGCATATGGGGGTCGTATTAGATTTATCAATACATGATATATATCTCCAAAGGAGATTATTGGGTAAAGAAATAATAAGAGCAGAAGGTTTGACAAGATGTATAAAAGATGATATACACGCAGACGCAGCCTTTATTATCCTTGATTTCGGAACAACAATAGGCCATATTGAATCCAATTGGTTAACTCCATCTAAATTTAGAAGAATGTACGTAAATGGAGAAGAAGGCGGGATTATGATTGATTTCATCAACCAAAAGATTGATATTCGCACGGGTATTGGATTAGAAGGAGATCATCCTGTTACTAAAGAAATTATTTATACACCATTAAAACCTGATGAACCTCTAAGGAGGGAAATATATAATTTTCTTTATGATAAGGAACCATTGGTAAGTTTAGATGATGGAATAAAAGCTTTAGAAATTGCTCTTAAAATTGTAAATAATTAGGAGGTATTAAAATATGGGAGAACAACAAAATAATACTAAAGACCATGAATTAGAAAAAATTCGATTACGTAAAATGAAAGCGTTAATAGAAGCACAAAAAAGGCAGCAAGCCGCTCAGAATCAGGTAGCAAGTATGATTGAAAAGGTTAATTATCTATTAAAAGTGGTTTTAAGTCCTGATGCTTATTCTTATTTGATGAAACTTAAAGAAAATGAACCCAAAGTTTATCAATATATCTTTAATGAGCTTATAACTTCAGAAGTTATTTCTAATATTGATTATCTTATAGGAATAATAACAGCCAGAGGTGGAGTTCCAAGAAGAATACCATTAGATGTAATTATCTATTTAGAACGACAAGCTAAAGGGATTAAAAGTCAAATTAGGATTAAACGGTCTGACGGAGAGATGATGGATTTAAGATCGTACTTAACGAAAGAATGAAAAAGTTCTTAAATTAAGGATTCTAGCTTTTATTTTTCATTTTAAATCAAAATTGAAAATTATTGGTGTTATTAATGACCTTAATCTCTAAAAATAAAAAGGATTTTATATCAACTCAAGATTGGACAAAAGAAGAATTAGATCTCTTACTTGATTTAACACAAGATATTAAACAAGATAGGCAGAAATATGAGAATTGTTTAAGCGGAAAATCAATTTGTATGTTTTTTTATAATCCATCAACCAGAACGAGAAACTCCACTCAAATTGCAGCATCACAATTGGGAATGCATGCTGTTTTTAATAGTATTAAAGATTCCTGGGTAGGATATAATTCTGAATCAGTTAAGGATACTGCAATAGTTTTAGCGAGATACTATGATGCAATAGGAATTCGTATTTTTCCCGTCTCAGTTAACTGGATATATAAGAAGGGAAATGAGATCTTGAGAGAATTCGCAAAATGGGCAGATGTTCCTATAATTAATTTTGAAGATGACCAATTTCATCCTCTTCAAGCACTCACAGATATTTTTACAATAAAAGAGAAAAAAAAAGATCCAAAGGGTAAAAAAATAGTGATTTCTTGGGCATATCACCCAAAACCTTTACCCGTAAGTGTTCCAAATTCGATTTTACTAATAACTACTCGGTATGGAATGAATGTTACCTTAGCTCATCCCGAAAATTATGAATTAGATAATGAGATTATGGAATTAGCAAGGCAAAATATTAAAAATTCCGGCGGTTCACTAACTATAACAAATGATATTGAAGAAGGATTTACGGATGCAGATGTCATTTATGTAAAAAGTTGGGGTTCTATTAAAGAATACGGAAATCCAAAGGCAGAGAAAAAGCTAAGATTGCCCTATAGAGATGAATGGCGTATCTCAGCAAAACATATGGCTTTAACAAAAGAAGACTCTATTTTTATGCATTGCCTACCCATAAGAAGAAATATCGTGGCAGAAGATAATGTAATAGATGGGAAACATTCGGTAATTTATGATGAAGCTGAAAATAGGCTATATACAATAAAAGCATTATTATATTATTTATTAAATAATAATAAATTTTGATTAGATTATTAAGAAAAATCTTCTTAATAAAAAATTTATATAATTTCAGGTTAAATAAAATATATTAAATTATAATAAAAAAGAGAGTTGTTTTTATGGGAAAAGATGACGATGATAAAATGGCTATTTTAAATAATAAATTTAATGATATTAAAGGTTTAAGAGATAGAGTGATATCGGACGCGAATGATATTGCAAATGTCTTAAAGAAGCAATTAACAGCAAAAAAAGCTTTATCTCCAGATGTAATGGTAAAAAATTTTAAATCTATAACAAGCTTCTTAGATAATTTTTCAAAAATGATGGTAAATTTAAGTTCAAAAATCGGAACTTTATCAAATCAGATAAAAGGTATAAGTGATAAATTAAATACTATTCAAACTACTTTAAAATCTATTAAATAATTATTTTTATTGTTCTCTTGCAGACATAACCGCAATAACCTCATATTCTCCATTTTCATGAGCAAACCCATCAATATTAGAAAACTGAAAAGCAAAAGGTCGTTCAAAAATCTTCTCAACTAAAGGGGCAAAAGAACTTATAGCAAAAATAAAGATTCTTTTTAAAACACCCTCAGTTTTAACTAAATTTCCTAAAGAATCTCTTATATCTAATTCCTTTATAATCTCCTCAACAAGTTTAATTTCTTTTTGATTGTAACGGTATTTATAGACTAATTTAAAATCTACAGGAGTCGGAGCCTCCGGATCAGATAATTCTAAACCACCTTTTCTAAACGGGAAAATAACCGTTAAATAAAATTCAAATATTTCCTTATAATGATCGCGTAATAAATGTGAAATTCTTGATCGATCTCTATATTTAGGCCATTTTTCTTTTAAAATATTTAAAAGACGGGGGTAGTTTTTATATTTATTTTCACTATCCTTTATCAAGAAATTTAAGAGAGCGTTATTTAACGGTTTAAATTCATTATCTTTCCCAAGTCTCTTGATAAATCTTTGAAATCTTACGGACATAATATAGGTAAAATGTATTCTTAAATTAAATGAAATTTAGATAATATCTATATTTTTTTATATAATATCAAGATAATATAATTTATTCTTAAAATTAATCAATTCGTAATTAAGTAAGATTTTATCTAAATTTACTTAATAAAAAATTTATATAATTTCGAGTTTAAATTTAAATAAATAAATTTATCACTTAGAAATTAACAATTAAAATACTAATTTTAAAAATAGGGAAAATAATGAAGCGTAAAAGAATAACAATAATTACGTTTATATTGATTATTAGTCAAATCTTTATTTTAACGCCTACTGTAGTTCTGGCAGAAATTGATGTTCAAGAATTATCAAGTAATTGCTCAGAAATAAATGCTAAAATACAAGAAAAATTATTTAAAGATGAAGTCAGCGGAGGACTGGAGGGTATTGGTGATGATGAGGGAAATAAGGTCCCTTGGAATTCTTTAACGGAAACGATGGTTATTGAAAACTCTATAGCGACCGCAGCATTTTATACCAGATATTCCCGCTCCGGAAATGCCGAATGTGATTCTTGGGCTACGGATGAAACTTTTCCTGCAATTAAGGATAGTGAAAATAATAATATGTTAGAAAGAGCAGGAACGGGATTATTTTATACAGTTGATCAAGCAATTGCATTAGAATTTTTATCAGTGGGATATGATCGTTCTCAAGATCAAGACATGTTGCCAATTATGGAAAATGTTTATTCTTCGTTAGATAATTTTGAAGCAAATACCACCGATGGATATTACGGTTATAATAATGCATATTGGAAAATAATTAATGTAGATGGAGTAAAATACGGAAATGATAATTCAAACTCTAAATATTGCTTTACAAATGTTTCATTATGGGTCATTATAGGAATGCTTAAATTCGGTTTAAGCGTGAAAGGTTTAAGTATTGATATTGATGAAGAATATTCCACAACCTCAGTAGATCAAGCAGAAAAGATAATAGAATTTTGTGAGGATCATGCTTTTTATAATGGTTCGGGATTTTTAGAATATCCTTATGCAGATATAGTAAACCCATCGCAGGAAAATTATTACTTTAATACACAAGTTTTAGCTATCTTAGCTTATACCCGTTTATATGAGGCAACAAAAACTCAAGCTTATTATGATAAAGCAGAAATGATGGTCAAATATATTATAACAAAGAATTTCTTAGATACAGGAAAAACAGGGGGATGCGTAAGTTATTATTCTCAATCTACCGGAGAAAAATCGGATATAAAATATGGTTTTGATAATGCTTTATACGCCTATGCTTTAATAAATCTTTACGTTGCTGGTGGCGAGAGTGATTATTCTTATTTAAGAAGGGCTGAAGAAATTGTAAAATTCATGAATGATAATTTATATGAAGAGAGCAAAGATGGTCAAATTGTAGGTTATGTTGAAAAATTAGTAAACAATAGTATTCCTGACGGCTATGAAATCAGATTATGGAGAACAAATGCTTTAATGATGTTAGTTAATGAAGAAATTCAGTGGTATGATCGTCCTTGGTATATAAAATATATGTGGTGGCTCATAATTGGCGGAATAATAATCGTAGCAATAATCGTTATTGTAGTTTTAGTCAAAAGAAAAAGAAATATAGGAACTAAACTCCCAAAGATGGTCAAAGGTCTTATTGAAGATTAAAAAATTTTTTCTTTTCTAAACTTTTTTTATAATTAAAAGATTTATTGTATAGAATATTTATCTTAAAATAATTTATGTCGATTTTAAAAGTAGGATTAGTTTATTCAGAAGATTTTAAAAAATATAATTTCGGTCCATCGCATCCTTTACGACCCTTACGGTTAGAATTAACATTTAGCTTAATGGAAAAATTAGGATTACTAAAAAATAAATGTTTAAAAATAATAAAACCTCGAATGGCAACTTATGAAGAATTAAAATGGGTACATGATCTTGAATATATTGAAGCCGTAAAAAAATTAAGTGAAAATCCTAATAATAATTCGGTCTTGGGATATCTATATGGTTTAGGACCGGGTGATAATCCCATATTTAAAGGAATGTATGAAGCTTCAGCATTAATATGCGGAGCAAGTTTAATTGCGGCAGAAACCCTATGGAATAATGAAGATTTTAACATTTGTTTTAATTTTTCCGGAGGGCTTCATCATGCCATGAGGAATAGGGCTTCTGGTTTTTGTATATTTAATGATATAGCCGTTGCAATAGAAAAATTAAAGAGATTAAAAAAGGATATCCGAATTGCTTATTTAGATATCGATTGCCATCATGGGGATGGTGTGCAATGGTTATATTATGATGATCCAAACGTCCTTACAATTTCTTTCCATGAAAGCGGAAAATTTCTATTTCCCGGAACTGGAGATACCAAAGAAAGAGGGGAAGGTAAAGGAAAAAACTTCGCAATAAACTTTCCTTTATTACCAGGAACAAGTAATAAAATGTATTTAAAACTTTTTAGAAGATGTGTTCCTAAAATTTTAGAGTTATATAATGCGGATGTATTAATAACGCAATTAGGAGTAGACACTCATTTAAATGATCCCCTTACACAATTAGGACTTTCAATTTCTATACATAAAGATCTTGCTCAAACAATTAAAACATGTGCAAAAGAATTTTGTAATAATAAATGGTTAGCATTAGGAGGGGGAGGATATTTAATGACCGTAGTCCCGAGAACATGGACAATATACTTAGGAAAAATGCTCGATGTTGAGCTTCCTAAGGATTTACCGGAAGAATGGATTAAAGAAGTTAAACAAAAAGTCCTAAATGAGGAAATTCCATATTATTTATGGGATAGAGGCGACTCAATTGAGAGAGAATTATTAGCAAACCCCGATATAGCGAAAAAGATGAATAGTTATATTAATGAATTAATAAAATTATGTGAAAATGAGTATTTACCAAAAATTAAATAGACATAATAACACTCTATTTAGCAAATACATTAAATTTTTTAAGAGAAATATTAATTTTTGGAAATAAACAATAATATTATAGAAATTTACTTTTATAATTTTAATATATTTATATTATCGGAAGACATTTTTTAATTTCCTTTTGTCCTATGAAAAACAGAAACTATTATATATGAGTTTATACTTAATTATAATCAACACAATATGAGAGTTCGGAAAAAAATGATAAAAAAATATATTCTTATACCTAAGACCGATTCTGTTCGGTTTAATACCTCAACCCTTAACCCTGTTATTAGAAAAACTCTCCTCTTTTTCTAACCTTTAAAATATCATTTTTTCCGAACTTACTAACTTCTTTTTCTTTATAAATTTTTGTAATTAAATGAAATTATATTTATTTAAATATTTTTAAAAATATGAATCAAAATTCTGTAAAATTTCAACGTATTACAAGCAATCCATTAATCGAAGAAAAAGAGATTGATGCAATTTTATTGAAAAAACCAGAAAATATCTCTTATATATTAGGATTTCCAGTTGAAAGTGAAATATTAGTTTTAATTGCTGGTGCTAAACCTGAATTACTCGAAAACAGTATAATTATTTTATCAAATCCCCTAGAGTATGATAAAATAAAAGATAATATCATATCTAATAATTTTTTAAAAAATAATACTACTATTATTGAAGTTCCTGGAATAAATTCAAATTTTACCATTGAATATTTGAATAATTTAGGTTTAAAAACATTAGGATTCGAAGAAGATTTTATATCTGTCAAAAAATATAAAGAATGGAAGCAAAATCTCTCAATTTCTAAATTTATTCCTGCCTCTGAAATTTTAATAGAAGCAAGGATGATTAAAACGGAGGAGGAAATTAAAAAAATTGAAAAGGCAGCAAAATTAGGAGATATCGGGTTTAAAGCAATAATGAATAATATAAAAATTGGAATTAGTGAAAAAGAATTAGCTGCTATTGCGGAGTATGAAATGAGAAAAAGCGGCTCAGATGGAACATCCTTTGATACGATTATTGCTTCAGGAATAAATTCATCTTATCCACATGCTACAACTTCGGAAAAGAAATTAAAGGATGGAGACTTGGTTATAATTGATATTGGTGCAAAATTCGATTGTTACTGTTCGGATATGTCAAGAAGTTTTATTTTCGGTAAAAAATCTCAAGATAAAATGCGTTTAATTAATTTAGTTACAGAGGCTTTAGAAATAGCACTGGATAATGCGAAAGTAGGGATAAAATGCTGTGAATTGGATAAAAAAATTAGAGATTTTTTTCAAAAAAAGGATAAAATATGGGGTTCAAGATTTATCCATGGTTTAGGGCATGGAGTTGGGCTAGAAATACATGAGCAACCTTTTATTAATTCTAAATCGGAAATAGAGTTAAAAAAGAATATGGTAATTACATTAGAACCAGGATTATATGTTCCAAATTTAGGGGGTGCAAGAGTAGAAGACCTTATTGTCATTAAAGAGAAAGGTGTTAAAATATTAAATTCTTCCGAAAAACTTCATTATTAATATATTTAAAAATCTGATTTATTAGAGAAGAATTATTTAATAAGAATTGAATCAATAATTTATACAATCTAAATAATTCATACCTATTAAAGAGGTTAAATTATGATTAAAAATATAAAATTAAGGAATGGTACAGAAATCGAATTTAATTCCGAAAATCCTAAATCGCTTTTTGACATCATAATAAATGATATTTTCATACCAAAATATAAGGAAACTGATGATTTCAATCTTGCAATTAATATTGGCTTAGAAGAAATGAATCACGTAATTAAAGATTATGGATTAGAGCCAAAACTTAAACTTGATTTTTTAAATGCCATTGAAGATCGTCTCGATAAAGATATAGCAGAACTTAGCGGGGTTGCTAAAATTGAGATATTATTTTTAAATATGGATGATTATGTAGAGGATATTAAAAAATTGATAACTATGGGGTTAGATAAACAGGAATTAAGAGATAGAATGGCAAACCTTATTGCGCCATTAACGCTTTTCGAGATTGGAGAACTTTTTATTTATCTTGGCAAAGAAGCCTTTCTCAAATAATATCGTTTTTATTAATCATTTTTTAACGCTTATTTAGAGATATGAAGCAAAAAAATTTTGGTTTAGAAAAAAAAATTTTTATTTATTTAGGAATTCCTTGCCTAATTTTTGTTTTTTATGTGATGTTTAATTTTTATTTATTATTTTCATTTTCTTACGCAATTTTTTTTATCGTTTTATGTTTAGGGCTAATATCTAAGAAGAATTTTTATAATAGGATGATAAAAATAAGTGTAATAATGGTTATTATCTTTTTCATTAATTTTTATAACATCTTTCTCGTCCCTTCTCAACTTGTAAGACATTCTTATGGAGGCAGACAGAATTTATTAGAACCAGAGCATCCAGAAATAAAAAAATTAAAAGATAAATTCTTAACTTGGCACTTAGAGACATATAATGTCTCTTTTGATGATTTAGACGATAATAATCGAGAAGAACTTGAATTGAAATTAATGAGATTGGATTATTATATAAGAAATAAAATATTTGAATATACACCGGATTCTGAAGCTCCTTATTATACAAGTGAACATGTAGCATCTTTGGATGAAATATTTGCAAGTGATATGGATGGTGATGGCCTTCTACAAGATGATTGTGATGGAATTACCGTATTAACCGTCTCGCTCCTTTTAAATATGAATTATAATGCCTTTGTTGCAGAATGTTCAGGACATTGGAATTCAATTGTTTTTCCTAAAGGATGCAATCCAAAAACAGAGGAAGGCTTTAAACAAGGAATACATCTCTATAATCCATGGAAAAGGCCGTCTTATTATATTTTTAACCAAACAGAGGTTATTATTCCGCCCGGACGTCCTTTATATTTAAGCATGTATGAATTGCTTTTAGACGATAATGCTTATTGGGATTATGTATATTTTATTTTAGGTTATTATTTAGATTTACCAATTTTTTTAAATATACTCATTTTATATGGGATTTTTATATTATTAGGCTTTATAATTTTTCATATTGTAAGGATCGGAATTCCAGAAATGCCTTCAATTAAAAAAAAGAAAATAAAATGGTTTTTCTCAAAAGATATTTTTATAATTAGTTTTAAATTATCATTAATTGCATCATTTGTAGGATTTCTAGTATTTTGGTTTGTAATTTCTAATTTAGGATCCTTAGTAACAATAATATTATCTTTATCTTTCATTTTTGCTTTTAGATATACCGAATATGCAATTAAATTACAAAGTAAGAAAGATAAAAATTAATCTTAAATAAGCAAATCAATTATTTTCTAATTTTTCCACCTTTTCTTTTTTACCTGATTCTGAAGATCGATAAATAGCTGAAATTAATGCTAATACTTTTGAACTTTCTTGGATGGTATTAAAATATTTTTTATCATATAGAACCCATTCTGTAAAAGCTTTAATAGAGCGCCCAAAATGAGAGAATCCTTTTACTTGTTTTTTAATTTTTGGCTTTTTAACACCTTTCCATTTTAATGATGATAACGGCCACGGTCCCTTATATTTACATCGTCCTTTTTCTCCAAATATTTCTAAAATTACTTGATCCCTAAAAATAGACATTTTTGGTTCAATGAAAGAAGAATCATTAATCTGTCCGTATTTTTTTCCTTCAAATTCAACTACAGCAAGACCAAGATCCTCTACTTCGGTTTTATGTTTTAATGTATCAACTTCCCCCATTACATATAGGGGTTCTCCTAAAGCCCAAATCATAATATCTATAATATGGGAGCCATGGAATAAAAGAGTGCCCCCCCCAGCTGTTTCTTTTTTAGTTCTCCACATTCCTTTTTGAAAATATTCCTCATTTCTACTAAAATATATACTGCAATTAGCATAATAAACATCACCAAGTTGACCATTCCTTATACCCTCAGCAAGCCTTATACATTTATGGTCATATCGATAATTATAATTAAAACCTAACTTCAAATTAGGATATTTTTTGGAAATCGCATATATTTCTTTTGCATCTTTAAAGGAAGTTCCAACTGGTTTTTCACATAGTACATGAACCCCTTGTTCTAAAGCTTCTTGAATCATCGGTTTATGTAAATAATGAGGTGTGGCAATATAAACAATATCTAAATTTTCATTAGAGTACATTTCTTTTGTTGTTGAATAAGCATGATTTTTGCCCGCTATTTTTTTTGCCAGTTCAATTTTAGGATCGGTAGCTGCAACTATTTTAACATTTTTAATGAATCGGGTCAATAAAGAAAATTGTTTTGAAATCCATCCGCATCCAATTACTCCAAATTTTAATTTTTCATCTATGTTAGTCATATTAATTCAAAATTTTTCTAAATTATATTGAGAAAATTAATTTAAAAAATAAAAATGATTTTTGAATTTTTAATTTTTATAATATTTATGAATGCAAAATTTAATGCTAATTATTTTGAACCATTTAAATATAAATCCTTAAAAGATTTGAAAAAAAAGATAGAAGAACTCAATTTAAACTTACCTATAAGTCCTGAAGTGGAAATATTACAGACTAAAGCTGAATTTTCCAATATAATTATTCCTAATAGATTATCCATTCAACCAATGGAAGGATTTGATGCAAAAAAAAACGGGAGCCCAAGTAATTTAACCCATCGCCGATACATGAGATATGCAAAAGGAGGCGTTGGATTAATATGGTTTGAAGCAGTTGCTATTTCAGATGATTGTAAATCTAATAATAATCAACTTGTTTTAAAAGAAGAAAATAAGAAATCATTTAGAGAATTAATTAATAAGGTGAGGATAGAGTGTAACAAAAATTTAAAGAGTCTCGGATTCAAGAACTCGTGTGTTCTTATTTTGCAAACAAATCATTCAGGTAGATATACAATTAGAGATGGTAAGAGATTTCCGATTAGAGTTTACGAAAATGAGGATTTAGATAGGGCAAAGGGAATCAATAAAAATTCCGGGAAAATATTAAACGATGAAGAATTAAGAGAAATTGAGGATTTATGGGTGGAAAAAGCTCTATTAGCTAAAGAAGTCGGATTTGATGGTGTAGATATAAAAGCATGTCATGGTTATCTTATAGCAGAACTATTGGAATCACGATTAAGGAATGATTCGGAATATGGTGGAGAATCTTTAGAAAATCGTTCAAAATTATTAATAAATATTATAAGAAAACTACGAAATTTAATTAAAAACGATTCAGATTTTATTATTACTAGTCGTTTAGGTGTATATAATGGTGTTCCTTATCCGAGAGGATTTGGTGTAAAAAAGGATAAAAATTCTTGTTTTCCCGCACCAATAGATCTTTCAGAGCCACTAAATATTATTACAAAATTATATAATCTAAATGTTAGATTATTAAATATTTCTGCAGGAAATCCTCATTATAAACCATTTATAACCAGACCTTTTGATACTCCGGTTAAAGGAAAGCCTAAACCATCTGAACATCCGCTTATTAGTGTTAATAGGCTTTTAAATTTGGCAAGTTCAATAAAAAAACAAATTCCAAAAGATATGATAATTATTGGTTCCGGATTTAGTTATTTGAGACAATATGCGGGATATATTGCCGCAGGAATGGTTGAACAAAATAAAATAGATATTTGCGGTTTTGGACGAATGGCTTTCGCAAATCCCGAATTTGCAAAACAAATTTTTCAAAATGGTAAAATAGACGCCAGAAAGACTTGCATTACATGTTCAAAATGCTCCGAATTAATGTTACTTGGAAAAAATACGGGTTGTGCAATAAGAGATCCTCAATATAAAAATATTATTTAAAAATTATTCCTTCATTAAAATCCCTCCAAACTTTCTCAAACCAGCCTAATTCTTCCGGAATTTTTCTGACTTTCTCCCATCGGATTTTTATTTTATCATTTTCTAAAATTATTGTTTGAATTTTATCTTTTAACATATTTTCACTGAAGATAAAATTAAATTTAGTTAGGGGGCTTGGAAGCTCTGTTACTCTTTCATTTAAATTTTTATCGAGCTCGTTTCTAATAATTATATATGAACCTCTGCTTGATCCTTTTATTTCATGATAATTGAGAATTGATTTGAATATAAAAAGTTGAATATATAATGCATCTTTTAACCTAAAATATTGTTCTATATCCTTATTATCATCAATTTTCAAAATATTTTCTAAATTGGTTAAATCAAATTTTATTTTTTCATATTCTTCATTAAGTTTTTCAAGAGGTCTAATAATCCCTGCAAATTTAGATGTTCGATTTCTAATTTTATCCCAAAATTCAGAAATACTTAATTTTTTAGAAAAATTATCGGCTCTTTTTTCTATTTCAAATAATATATTAATATTTTTTATGATATTCATTATAGATTTTTTAGTAATTTTATTGAAATTATCTGTTTTTACTTGAATTTTATTATAAAAGTTGCAGATTCTTTGAGCGGCTCTTAAGCCTCCTACTTGCCCCGAATTAAGTGCTGCGCCTCCTGGGCGATGTATCCCATGACTTCCGTTCGCTTCACCAATTACAAATAAATGTTTAACATTTGTTTCCCACCAAATATCTGCTGAAACACCTCCATTCATATGTTGATTGCAAATTGCAATTTCAAGAGGTTCTTTATCAAGAAAAATACCATTCTTTCTATAAATTTCTATCGCCTTAGGATTTAATTTTTTCAATCTTTCAAATGGTGTATTTCCTAAGGCATTAGAGTTTTTTAAATATTCTTTAGCAATTTTATCTAATAATTCTTCATTATAAAAAGAAGGATTCATAGTAAAATCTAAATAAACTTTTCTTTCGAGGATTTCTGATTCATAATAAACGGCTAAATCTATTAATGAAGAGCCAAAATTTTCAATCCTTTCGGAACTAAAGGGCCATTGGTATCCTTTTAGAAAAATTGCTTTTGATAATAGTCTAAAATTAGGAAAATAATTATTTAGGAATTCTCTTTCAACTCCGTTATTATCAATAGAAAAGTATCTCGGGATAACTTGTTGATATGAACCGGATAAGTTCCATCTAAACTTCACAGAGGCAATTCCGAATTGTGATTCTGTTAAATTTTGAAGTTTGCATCCTGCTTTTACACATAGACCTAAGCTACCAATTTGAGAGATAGGGTAAACTGAATGTTTATAGATTCCCGCAGGACCACCTGTGGCAACTACCAAATTATTCGTTTTAAAAATTTTAATAGAATTTATAAAGTTTTCTAATTCTTTTATTGATTTTAGAGATTTAATATTAAGACAAATAATTCCCGTAGCTTTCTTCATTCCTTTACTATCATCATCAATTATTATTTCAAAAGCATAATAACCATCAAAAATTTTAATCCCTTTTTTATAAACATCATTTAATAGACACTCACACATCTTTTGAGAGGTTAATGGTCCTATAGAAGTTGCTCTTTGTCTAGGATCGTTATCAGTTTTATATCCAACGAATCCCCCGAATCTATCATGTGGAAATGGTACTCCTAGTTGGATTAAATGAAAAAATTCTCTAACAGAGTTAGTTGCCTCTATAAGAGCAATATCACCGTGCATTGCACCTCCATTAAACAAATCTTTAGCCATATCAAAGGGGCTGTCAGCCTCTTTTCCGATTATAGATAATTTATAATAAGTTTGTTTATCTGATCCTGTATTAAATGATGTACCTCCTCCTAATTTTTCAGTTACAATTGCAATTTCAGAGGGGTCTAACCCAAATTCTACCAAATGAACAGCACAATTTAATCCGGCAGCCCCTGAACCAATAATAATGGTATTAAATTCTTCAATATCAATTTTCGATAAATCAATCTCATCTAACATTCTAATCGTTTACTAAATTTTTTATTATTTCTTAAAAAATATCTTAAAGACGATGTATATGAAAACCCCCATCTATTTCGAGCACAGAACCTGTTGAATAAGGAATTAATCCTTTTACAATCGCAACGACTGTTTTGGCTATATCCATAGGTTTTCCCCATCTCTTTATTGGCGTAAGGCCTTCATTTATTAGTTTATCGTACTTCTCTTTTACTTTTTCAGTCATAGGTGTTTCGATGATGCCAGGGGAAATTTCAAATACCGGTATATTGTATTCAGCTAATTTTACGGCATATAATTTTGTCATCATTGACATAGCCGCCTTAGACAAACAATATTCACTTCTGTTAATAGACACAGCATATCTGCTTATTGATGAGATGTTTATAATGTAGGGGTTATATCCCGAAATTTGATTTCTTAATTCCAGCATCCATTTTGAGATAGATTGAGTCAAGAAAAAAGGACCCCTAAGATTTACTCCCATAACCCAATCATAAGATTCTTCACTAGTTTCAAGGATATCAACTCGTTTTTTCGGTGCAACTCCCGCATTATTAATTAAGATATCAATTCTTCCGAATTTATTTTTAATAGATTCAATTAAATAATTTCTGTCTTTTCTTAGACTGATATCAGCTCTAATGAATAAAACGTGATTCAAATAATTTTCTCCAAATATCTGCTCAAATTCTTTTTTAAGATTAATAGGTAATTCTTTAGTTGATGCTCCATTAATAATAACTGATATTCCTAATTTAGCAAGTTCTATTGCAATTACGGCACCAATTCCGTGTGTGCTTCCCGTAATTAACGCAACTTTGTTATTATGCATCATAATCTTTGCTTTAAATAAACAAAATAAATTTAATATTTTAAATAAAAAACAAGATAATATTAAAGATTTTAGTCAAATTCCACTTTTTTGGCTGAATCATATAAATAAGTGAAATAATAAAGAGCACTTGGACCAAATGCGATATGATCGGTCACTACTCCGAAATAAGAAAGTTTTTTGAATATCTTTTGGGTTAAAACAATAAAAGCATCTTCACCCTCATCTATAATAACAGAATTACCAAATACCTGATCTCTATATCTAATCTCGCTAATTTTAGAATATTTTTTTAAATATTCTACGAATTTCTCATTTTTTAATGCATTTTCTTCAATAATCATTCTAATATCAGTAACGCCTCTTGCACGAGCCTTTTTAAGGTCTTCATAAAAAATATCCAAAAAATCATCATCCGCAATTACTAAATAAACGGAAGTTTTAGCTAATTTTATTAAACTCAGCGCTCTATTTATACAAACATCTCTACCTCTATGAACATATAAAGCAATTTTTATAGGAGTATCATGAGATTGATAAATAGGTGTAAGAGTGTGAATTATTTTATTTGAATGTTTATCAAAAGTATCGTTATATTGTTTCTTAGCAATAACCAGCGCCTCATCAGGACTCTTGGCAAAATATCTGGAGGGTCTTGATTCTTCTTCCTTGATTATCCACATTTTCTCTTTTTCTAATTGGGTAAGAATATTATAAATTCGAGAATAAGGAACTCCGGATGCTTCGGACAATTCACGGGCATCCATAGGACCTCTGGATATTAGAGTTAAATAGATTGCAATCTCATAATCGGTTAGACCAATTGCTCTCAAACTATCTTTTATAGATTCGGGTATTTCACTTGACATTTTATCGTATTCATCTCACATAATTAAAATTTCAATAATAAATCTTGTAATTTTTCTTTTAATATGTAAGATTTTATATAATTTTTTTTAACAAGAACTTTATATTTCTAGATAGGTATTTAATCAATAATAATTTTAAGTTTTAAATAAGTTTTTATGAATTTTTTAATAATTTTACTGCTAATTTTGCTTAAAATATTTTTCGATAAATTTTTGCCTATATTTTTCCGGATTTGGTTTATTCCGAAGAACAAAATCTTCATATCTCTTATATAATTCAAGCATTTCATCATAAAGTTCTTTATATTCTAATTGTGGTTTAATAAATGGTTTTTTATCAGCCTTTAAAATATTTTTGATTATATCATCCCAACTTATTGCTTTCTGGATAGAATCATAATATGATTTCATACATCTAATTGCGGCACCTAAAGCTGCTGAATCTGTTATCTCAAATTGGCGTATTTTAACATTAAAAATATTTGCAGCAACCTGTAATATATCCTTATTTGCAGAGCCACCTCCCGTAGCAAGAATTTCGGATGGTTTTTCTTTTATCCATTCGGAATGAAGTCTCATAGAAAGGAATTGAGCCTCAATAATAGCTCTGACATTTGCTTCTAAATCATTCTCATCAAAACCAAATCTATATACTTTAGGATTTAATACTAAAGGAACTATCTCAGGCATGAAATAGGGTAACATTAATCGCCCGTAATTACCAGGAGGTGTTTGCCTGAGAATCTCTGAAAATTCATCCCAATTTAAATTAAATTGGTTTTTTATAGATTCTCTTGCTAAAGAACCATTTTTAAAACAAATTAATGACATGTAATTTCCTATAGGACTACAAAAAACGTGTCCTTCTCCTTTTAAATCTAAATACAATTTTTCCATAAAACCAAAATAAGTATCACTTGTACCTAAACTAATAGCAACCTTTCCTTTAGAAATAAGCCCCGTACCGATTAGACTGTTAGGATTATCACCTGACCATGCAATTATCTTTGTATTAGGCTCGAATCCATATCTTTTAATAAAATACGGTGATATGGTTCCGATAATTGCTGAGGATTCCGTTAAAGGAGGTAATTTCTCTTTTAAACCGGGAGCAGTAGCATTTAATGCCTTTTCATCCCATTCTTTAGAAAAAATATTCATTAAATTCATGCCCGAGCCATCAGCATGATCTATTGGTGCATTTTTTCCGATTAATATTGATGCCATAAACGAACTTACTAAATGAATAATTGATGTATTATCATAAGCCTCTCTCTCTTGTTGAAAAAATTTTCGGATTTGCGCTGCTGAAAATCTCTCAAAAGAATTTGAACCCGTAATCTCAATAATTCCTTTTTTTCCGCCTAAAGCATTTCTAATCTCTTCACACTGTCTCGTTGTACTTGAATCCATCCAAATTGGAGATGTCCTTCTAGAAAAACAATCATCAATTTGATACCTTATTATTTCGTAAGGATTTAAATTGTTTAATTTTTTCTCAAATTTTTCATTTAAATAGACGGTACCATGTTGCTGCGCAGAACCAGATATAGCTCTTATCTTACTAAAATCTATTCCATTATCTTTCATAATTGCAAGGAGTAAGTCTAAAGCTTCAACCCACATTAAGGGATAGGAATGGACAGTAATTCCATCATCAAAAAGAATTACACCATTCTTAGTATTATATTGAGGCAAATCAGCATCAAAATTAACACTATATTTATACACGATCTTTTTATTGTCTATTATCACAGCAGTAAGACTTTGCGTTGAACAATCAAACCCCAGAAATAATTCATCCATAATTTATTTTTAATTGCCTATATTAATGAATATAATATTTAATCTAAAATGAGATAAAAGATTTTTGCCGTATTTAAATAACTTTCCCGAATTTTGGGGCACTTGGAATCATGCTTCTTTAACTTCAATAGCAAAACGAAATGCAGAAATAAAAGTAGGCATTAGAAAAGGATTTTCAATAAAGGGGATTCTCTCACTTAGAAAGTATTATGAAATTCAAGAATGTAAAAGGACTAAAAAATATAGAGAACCCGG